>DATJPH010000246.1:0-8063 GCA_035506475.1 Bacteroidota bacterium
CGTCCCGCGACGGCGACGTCGGCATCGAGCGACTGGAGGGACATCGAGGCAAACCCCCGTGCCCGCACAGTGCGCGTCGGCCGGTCCGGCCCGATCTCATCGAAGAGGACGAAATTCGGCAGGAGCGCCGCGTAGAGCTTCACCTCGGCGGGCGCGGTCCCCCTGTTTTCGAGCGTCACTTCGCGGAAAAGAAAAGCGCCGCGCGAAGGGACGAAGAACTTTTCGACGACGCCCGTCGTCCCGGCGTTCCACCGGCATTCCACCGCGGGGATCGAACGCCCGTACGTCCATCCGGCCGACGTGAAATTCTCCGGCGCAACCCCGACCCCCTGCGCCCCCCCCGCGATGACGGAGACCTTCGACCGTTCAAGTCCCCGCTCCGGGTCGAAGAGGAACGTGCTCCATTTCCTGGCGAACCGCTCCGGGTCGAATATCGTGAGCCCGAGAAACGTCTGCGGGAGGTCTCCCGAGCGGTCGGGCGCATACTGGACCATCGCCTGTATCTCGCCGTTGCCGAGCATGAAGTACTCGATCCCCGGGGCGTACGTGATGAAGTCCTGGTGGAGGCGCTGCTGTGCCCTTGCGGAGGGTGCGGGGAACGCGCCCGGTGCGGGATCAGGGGGGAAGAGGGGGCCGATACGTGCGAGCGCGGGCGAGGCGAGCGTGAAGACCGGCGCTGCCAGAAATTCTCTTCGTTTCATGACCTTCTCTCATTTTTCGTAGTGAACCGCGACTTCCGCCCTCCCCCTGACGGGGAACCGGGCGTCGAGATAGGAGCTCTCCTCCACGCGGACGCCGGAGTGCCGCACGGGGCGGCCGTTGACGCGGAGGGATTTCCCGCGGGCGCCCGGGGGGAGGAGGAGGTGCATGTCGATATTCGCCTTCCCACGGAGACCGAGGAGAACCGTCTGCCCGGTCTTATCGTGCGTGTACCGGTACTCAAAACCCGCTCCCGATGCCGCGTAGGCCAGGTCGAGCGAGACATCGTCGCACCCCGCGGCGGCCCAGCGGGGGGAAAGCCTGACGTCCCTGAAGAGCGACGATGCGTCCACGACCCCGGCGAGCCCCTCGATGAGCGCGTAGAGCATCGCCGTGGAGCCCCATCCGTCTGTGGGGGAGGCGTCCGGGCTCGTGCTTGTCTCGATCGACGAGGGGCGCCCGTCCGGGAAATACCAGAGGTACGTCTCGTTCCCCCTTGTCAGCTCTTCGTAGCGGAGGAGCTGTTCCACGGCGTATGCCTCCCTCCCGTGGTCGAACGCGGCGCGGGCGAGTTCCCCCCCTACCAGCGGCATCAGCCCGCCGTTCACGTACGAGCCGGGAGCAAGTTTCGGCTCGCCGAAGACTCCCGGGGGGAACGGCGGGTCGACGCTCACCCAGTCCGCCGCGAAGTTGTTCTCCCTGCCGCGGCGCCGGTATTCGTCTATGATCGATACCGCCATCGGATGCGTCGCCAGGCCGCGGTTGATGTCCATCGGGTTGCTCAGCGTGAGCTGCGATTCAGAGTCCACACCCGGGATCTCGACAGGCGTGATCGGAGACCTGTGGCGGTAGAACGTCCCGTTAAACGATGCCCTGTTGGCCCGGTCGCGGAACCCGGAGGCGAATTTCCTCCACTTCCCGGAGGCGGCGGCGTTCCCGGCGGCGCGGTGCATCAGGGCGAGGTTCATGAACGCCTCGTAGTAGCCGGAGCTGTCGCCGTGCATGATCCCCCAGAACGTCTTCTCGTCCACGCGGAAATTCAGCCAGGGGTAGCGCCCCGCCGTATAGTCAAAATCCCACGTATCGATCGTGTAGGCGCGCTTCACGAGCTTCCGCTTCACGTCCCACCGCCAGGGATCGGTCATCACGTAACGGAGGGCCTTCTCCATCCGCGGAATCATCCCCTTCATCCAGCGGAGATCCCCCGTGGCCTGCCAGGCAAGGAAGACCGCCTTGACGAACCGGTACTCCACGTCGGCCTCCACGGGGACCCGCACGTACTTGGCCCAGTTCTCCTTCTCGCACGGCACCTTCTCCGGCGTCATCGTGAAGTAGTCGAAGAGCCACCCGGCTTCCGTCTGCATCTCCGCGAAATGGTCCACCGCGCTCTTCATGTCGGGTTCCCAGTACTTCGCCCCGCGGAGCATCTCGGAATGATCGCGGATCCATATTGCCGGGGTGTCGGGGGAACGGTAGCCGCGCACGGGGCGGCCGAACATCACGTAGGAGCTGACGTCGTGGGAGAGGAAATCCCGCACGCGGGGGACGAGAGCGTCGAGCGACGGATTCCCGGACCGGAGCTGCGTTTCGTTCATCGTGTCAACCTTGTTGCGCCGCAACGACGTCCTGGACGTCGCGCCTGAAGACCCATGTCCCCCGCGCGACGAAGTGCGTGGCGAACGCCCTCCTGACGCGGCCGGCGGAGCGGTTGCCGTACGAGCCGTGTATCGTCATCCCGTTGAAGAAGACCCCCGAGCCCGCCGGAACCTCGAGATTGAGGACGGAGGAACGCTCCAGGCCGTCGATCTCGAACGAATAGAAGACCTGCGTCCACTCCTTCCCGTCCCTGCCGCGCATCAGGTGCTCCGATTCCCACACCTGGTGCTCCTTCGCGTCGGTGGCCCTGTGCGTGCCGAAGAGCCCTTTGCGGTGGCTCCCGGGGACGACGCAGAGCCCCCCGTTTTCGCCGTCCGTGTCGCTCATGGCGAGCCAGCAGGCCATGAGCGTGTTCGGCTCGTTCGGCAGGTAGTGCGTGTCCTGGTGGAGGGCTGTTCCCTTCCCCTCGGCCGCAGGCCGCTTTTCGAGGTACATCGTCTGGACGATCATCGGATCGGCGCCGAGTATCTGCCGGGCACCGCCGGCAATCCGGGGATGCGCGGCGACGCTCCGCCAGTGCGCGTCGGTCTTATGGTTGTCAAGACGGTCCCGGCATCCCGGGTCCTGCGCCGCCTCCCACCCGACGAACGCGTCCACCTCGGCGCGCGAGAGGAGCCCGTGGACCACCACGAACCCCTCTGCGGCATAATGAGCGATCTCTCCCGGTGTGAGCGGCATCGTGTCCACGGGTCACTCCCCCGCGACAACCGGGAAGAGGGGACCCTGGAAGGCCTCCCCTTCGCTGAGCCCGGCCCGGTCGCCGATTAAGTGTTCCAGCTTCTTATATGTCGTCCCCCCCGGCATGTAGATCGTCACCATCGCCCGGCGCGGGTTTTCCGTGACGTTCGGACCGGCGTAGTGGAACGTGAGCCCGTCGTGGAACGTGCAGCTCCCGGCCTTCATCTCCACCGCGACCGGCGTGAAGGCCTTCCTCTGGTCGGGCGGGAACATCGCCAGCAGCGTGTCCTCCGTCGCATTCCCCAGGTCGATCGGGTCGCGCGGTCCCAGCTTGTGGGATCCGGGGATAAACGACATGCACCCGTTCTTCACCGTCACGTCGTCGAGCGCCATCCAGCAGGAAAGCGCCCCGGTCTCCTTCATGGGCCAGTAGACCCAGTCCTGGTGCCAGACGGTGGGCTTGCTGTCCTTCGGATACTTGATGAGGGCGTGGTCGTGCCAGAGACGGACGCTGCGGGCCCGCGCCAGGCGGCGTGCGATCTCGCCGATGCGGGGGTTCTGGACGTACGCGCGGATTGCCGGGTAGTGCTCCCAGAGATTGACCATCTGGAGGAACACCTTCGCGTAGCCAGAATCGGTCCGCGGCCCCTCGTTCTTGTCGTACCTGCGTCGGTCCTCCACGGCGACATCAAGCGCCACCCGGAGCGCCTCCACCTCCTGCATCGGGAGGACCCCGTCCAGCCGGACATACCCGTTGTCCGCGTAGAAACGTACCTGCTCTTCGGTGATCGGGTACTGTGCCATCGCGCTCCCTTCCTCCTCAGTGTGACATATGCGGCATCTTCCACATGAAATCAGGATCGATAAACGGCAGGTCGGCCCCGTGGGCCTCCATCAGGGCGATCTTCTTCTCGAGCAGCTCTCCGAAGTTCTTCCCGTAGATATGGAGCGTCTCCTCCCCTCCGGCGACCGGCATGAACGGGACGGAGGAGGAGCGCCAGAGCCCGAGAAGTTCGCGCGCGTTGCCGATCTCGCTCTGCACCATCGTCCGGCAGAGGTCCCGGTGAAACTCCTTTTCCTCCCCGGTCCGGGCGCCGATATACCCGTGCACGGAAGCGGTCCAGGCAAGCATGTTGCGGAGCGTCAGCGCGTATGAGCGCCAGGCCCGGAGCCTGTCGTGCAGGTCTGTGAAGACGCCGGCGTTCCCCCCCGCCGGGACGTGCCGGAGCGCATCGGCGCACGACGCGATCGCCTTCTCCGCCGGGGGGAGGACCGTCGCGTCGAACGCGCGGCACTTTGCCAGGGCCTCCTCCACGCTCAGGAAATTCCAGAGCATATCGTTGTTCAGGTCGACGCGGGCCGGGTTGTTGAATGTCGCCAGCAGGTACCGTTCGTAGTATGCCCGCTCCGGCTCGGAGATCGCCCCGATATCCGGGACGAAGGGGCGGACGCTGAGGCGGAACCAGGGGTAGGCGAACGTAGAGTACGGCACCCCCGGGGGGAACGAACGGACCGCCTCGTCGGCAAGGAGCCAGATCGCGACAAGGTCACGCGCACGTTCCGCGCCCGCCCACACGAGGCCGGCGCGGGCCAGGATTTCGCCCAGGGGTCGCCCCGGGGAGAACTGGACCGAGCGGAGGACTTCGGCGTTGATGTCGTACGGCGCAAGGGATGCGGGAGAGGGGGAGGCGAGTATTCCCCGTACCCCCTCGCGGAGCGCGCGCGTCAGCCGCTCGTGGACGAGGACCGGGAAGGGGACACCGATCACATTCGTGCCGCCGAGGTCTTCCCGCCGGTGGTTCCAGGCGCCGACGAGCTCAAGGACCCCCTGCTCCCGGCGCGAGACGGTGCCGGCGAACGATCCGAAATCACCCGCGTCGATCCCTTTCCCCATCGAGGGGATGATGTGCCTCCGCTCGGCGTCGAACGAGGCGATATCGCAGATGAGCCGGAACCGCGGGTTCACGGCCGCGCATTCGTCACGCAGGAGCCGGTAATACGTCAGGACGTTCCCGGCCGCGACCCGCGCGATCTCGCTGTCGCTCTTCCATTCGCGGACCAGGTACGGCCCGCCGTTCCTCCCGGCGTACAGTGACGTGACGAATTCGAACCCCGAGCCGCTGTCGTTTGTCCAGAGATGAATAAAGCCGAGTGAGGGGACCTCGCGGAGTATATTCCGCACGAGCTCCCGGTAATGCTGCTGCACGGCGGGATGCGCCATCGCAAGCGTGTAGCGCGGTCGGAACGATTCGCGGGGGTGGTCGATGCGCGCCCCCCGCAGAAACGGGTATCGGTCCCAGAACTCCCCGGGCATCGAGCGGGGGGAGTTGATATGAAGCCCCGGGACGAGCCCGTACCGTTCGGCAAGCGCGGCGTTCGCCTTCAGGGCGGCGAGGTTGGACCGGAGGTATTCCGCCGGATAATACCCGCGCAGGAGCGTGCTGTCGACGAACTGATCGAGATCGGGACTGTAATCATAGAACCAGGAGTAGACGTCGCCCGGGGGACCGCTTTCGAACGGGCGGGGGCCCGCCAGGCCGTTGATCGTGATGTGGGAGAAGCCGAGCCGGGCGGCGTCGCGGATATACGCCTCGGGAGAGAACCCCCGTGCGGTGCGGAGGCTGCCGACAAGAAAATCGCTCAGGTTCCTGAGCCAGGGGAACGAGGGGCGCACGCTCCGCGGCCGGACGAACCGCTCCTCATCCTCATCCAGCCACTCGTCGCGCACCATGCAGTAGAGCCCGTACAGCCACCGCGCGTCCGGGGAGGCGATGACCCAGGTGCCGGACGCATCGCGGCGCAGTTCCATCACGGGGTCTTCCCCGCGGAGGTCCTCTCCGCCGCACGCCACGTGTATGCGGGGTCCGCCCGGCGCGTCGGTCCCGGAGAGTCCCCTGACCGACGCGCCGGGAGCAAGCTCCTCCGACACGCAGGTGGCGACCGTTTTGGCGACCGTGGAGGAATCAGGCCCGTACGTCACGAGCCGGATGCCGCTGAACGCGTCACGCAGCGTACTCATTGCTTCGGGCCGGTGTACATGTGTTAGAGCCCGCCGAGCTCTTTCCGGACGATCCGGGTACCTTCGACCATTGCTGTGAGCTTTGCGAACGCCCGGTCGCGCGGCATGAACTTCATCCCGCAATCGGGGCTGATCCAGAGCTTTTCCGCGCGGACGTGCTTGAGCGCGCTCCGGATCCGGGCGGCGACGGCCTCCGGTGTTTCCACCGCCTCGTCCTTCACGTCGATCACCCCCACGACGATCTCCCTGTCGGACGGGTACCGGCTGAAGAGGTCCAGCCCCGATCCGCCGGAGACCGCGAACTCCATGCTGATCTGATCCGTCCGCGTCCCCAGGATTGCCGGGAAGAGCTCGTCGTACTGTCCCGTGAAAAGCTTCTTGAGCTTGTAGTTGCCGTAGCAGGTGTGGAGCGCGATCTTCGCCCTGACGCCGTCGACGAGCCTGTTGAACGATTCGACGAGCCAGTCCATGTCCTGCGGGTAGCCGACCCAGACCGGCTCGTCGATCTGTATGAACCCGCACCCGGCGGCCACAAGATCCTTCAGCTCGCGGTTCAGGATATCGGTCAGGTCGAAGATGAGCTCCCTGTCCGTCCTGTAGAACTCGTTCGTGGCCCTCTTGGCGAGCATCTGGGGGCCGGTGACGCAGACCTTCGTGCGCGCACGCGCGCACCCTTTGAGGAACCGGAAATGGGCGTCCATCCCGAGCGACCCCTTCCGGCTGACCTTCTCCCGGACGACAGGGTCGAGCATCTGCAGGGACGGGTCGAGGTTCCCGATCGGCTTCATCTTCCCCGACATGTCGAACCCGCCGATCCTCATGGAAAAGAAGTTGACCATCGTCTCACGGCGCAGTTCGCCGTCGGTCACGACGTCCACCCCGGCGGCCTCCTGGTCCATGACCGCGGACCGGACGGCGTTGTCATGCGCTTCGGCCACCTCCGCGGGCGTCAGGGCCCCGGCGCTCCCGGCGGCGCGCGCATTTTCGAGCCAGCGCGGCAGGGAATAGCTGCCGATGACGGTGGTGGGGAGAAGCGGGAGACTGTCCATCGCGTGCACTCCGTGTGGTGATCCTGAGAAAAAAATAGTCAGGGGGTTGTTCACCCTGACTATTGTTGACAACCAGCCGAGATACCGCCGTACGGCTATTTCATCGCGAAGCTGATCGTGAAGCGGTGGACGTCCTGCAGGGCCGAGAAGACGGTGTACGCGTAGTCGATGTTGATGACGTACGTGTCAAACGGCACGCGGACGCCGGCGCCGAACGACCCTCGCTCGAGCGTCGTCTGGATCGGCGGGCGATACGTCGCCCCCGCGTCGATGCCGTTCCCGTTCAGGCCGAACCAGCTGTAGTTGAACTTCCAGCCGGCGCGGACGAAGAACGTCTTGTTGAAGCCGAGTTCCGTGCCCGCATAGTAGTACTGCGTGCCGTCCTGCGGCTTCACGATATCCAGCGCCAGGATCCACTTCGTGATCCCGGCATCCACGGGCACCAGGGATGTCCCGATGCTGAACGTGAGGGGGATCGGCGAGGAGAAGTCGTAGAACTTCATGTCGCCGCCCAGGTTGTTGATGCGCGCCCCCACGCTCCACCCGAGCAATCCGATGTTGTACACGGTGCCGAGATCGAACGCGAATGTCCCCGCGCCCACCCCGTCAATGCTCTCGTGGATGTACTTGGCCGATGCACCCAGGGTCAGGTAATCGGTGATGTACCGGGAGTACGTCGCCTGCATGCAGAGGTCCTGGTAGTCGTATGTCGACGACGTGTTCATGTCGGTGACCTGCGACTGGAGGAGGGGATCGGAGTACCCGTTATCCCTGTCCGCCTGGATGCCGCTGATGCCGAACGACTGGAACCCGATGCCGATCGTGCCGATGTCGGCCCAGTTGTAGCTGGCGGCGACGGCTTCCTGTGAGAGCCCCCCGATCCAGTTGTTGTACGTGAAGGAGGCCTGTGCGGTCTCTTCCTTCATGGCAACACCGGCGGGGTTCCAGAACATGTTTGTCGC
>DATJPH010000247.1:0-8091 GCA_035506475.1 Bacteroidota bacterium
CGCCGATGACGGTCACGCCGGCCGCCTCGGTCCCTTCCTCGTCGACCTGCACGAACGTCGAGTGGAGGACACCGCTGAAACGCAAGTGGTCCCGCCTGTCAATCCCGGAGAAGTCGGCCCCGTCCGAGAACGCGATCTCCATCCCGAGCACCGAAAGGACGTCCTTCAGGTCCTGACGCCAGGCGATCCGGAACCTGGGCATCTGGAGTATGACCGGCTGCTTTTTCAATTGCGCCGTCCAGGAATTCCAGCCATCCTGCGTCAGGCCGGCGACGAACCCGTCAATGTCCGCCCCTGAGGGGGGGAGTATGACGGTCATACTGAACCCCGCGCTCCCGTAAGGGAGGTCGATCCCCTGGACGCCGTTCAGTGAGAAGTAGGGAACGGTATCTGACTGCGCCATCATTTTGCACGGGACTCTCGAACCGCCGGACGCCGTGAAGTAGTCGTCCCGGGTTATCGTCGAATCGAACCTGTATGTCCAGCTCCCTTTGAAATAGACGGCGTTGATAAGATACATCACGATGTCGGGGGGGATCGGATCGGGGACAACGTTCGTTATCCTCCCGTTTGTGTTCTCCTCCGCCCAGCCGTTGATCGTGCGGGGCGCCGTAGAGCTTGTGAAATCGATGGCGTTGACCTCAGCGTTGAAGTACGCTTTGTTCAGATTCTTGAACGTGTCCTCGACCGCCAGTCCGGGCCTGTACCAGATCGAATTGGCAATCTGCATCCGGACAAGGGGATCCAGGCCTGTGAGCGCCGAGGCAAGCCCCTGGCACGACCCGTTGATCTCCTCCTGCGACATGCCGGTGAACCCCATGGCCGTCTGCATCGCCTCCCGGGTGGAGCCGGCGGCGCCGTTGAGCGCCATGCCGAGCGCCATGCCGGCGCTCAGGGGGCAGATAAAGAGATTCTCTCCCGGGGCGGCCTGGTTGAGCGAGACAAAGAGCCTGAACCCGAATGCGTTATCCGCGCCGACGACAGCTTTTTCCGCCGAAGTCAGCGGGCGCATCGGGCCCGCCTGCGGCGGATCGATGACCCGCGGCCCGGTCGAACCGATGTCCGAGCAGCCGGCAAGGGGGAAGCCCAGGAAGAAGAGCGCTGCGAATCTGAGTGATCGTCTCATGGAAGTCTCCTTCAGGTCGTTTCAGAATCTTACCGTCAGACCGATCAAGGGGTAGAGGGGGAAGAGTGCGGGCTCCTCGAGCATGATGTCCCACTTCGATCGTATGTCCCGGCTCCCCCGCAACGTCCAGACGAAAGGATCGAGGAGGCCGTACCCGTTGAGCATCCGGAGCGAGACCCGGCACGGGAGCCCCCAGAGGCTCAGGCTTCGCGCCACGCTCAATTCCAGTCTCTGGAAGCCCGGAATCCTGTTCCCGTTGACATCGATAATCTCCAGTCCCCTCCCCGACGACGACGTCGCGTAGCCGGTGTCCGGCGTCGAGAGGGGGCCCGTGCTCCGGAGACCGGTAATCTTCTCCGGGTTTGACTGCGGCAGGTGTGAGGCAAGGACACAGAGTGCCCCCAGTGTCAGGTGTTCGTCCGGGGCCCAGGAGATCTCGATCTGCAGCTCGTGCCTCCGGTCGAACCGGGGAACGAACGGCTCCCCGGCGTTGAGCTCCGCAAACCGCTGGCTTCCCCACGTGAGGGAATATGTGAGCGACCCGGCGAGGTTCCCCGAGCGCTTCCGCACGGAAAGCTCGGCCCCGTAGGCCGTCCCGGTTCCGAGTATCACGGCGCCGTTGAGATCGGTCCTGGGCGCGGCCGCCGAATCGATCACGAACTCGTGGAGATTATGCATGCTCCGGTAAAACACCTCCGCCGAACCAACGACGTCGTCGCGGCCAAACCTCTCCTCCAGCCCCAGAGTCGCCTGGAGCGACGTGGAAGGCCTTGCCTGATCGGTGGGGGGATACCAGAAAATTCCGGGATAGTAGATAAAGAGGCCGCTGTTCCTGTACGGGTGCATGAACTCATTAATGGCGGTCAGCGATGTGTACAGGCTCGTCTGTTCGCCGGCCTCCACGAGAAGCGAAAATCTCGGGTCGACCGCCGAGTACGTCCCCCCATCCCCCGCAAAGCTCGTCGCCCTGGCGCCGAGCCTGGCGGTCACCTGCGGAAGTATGAGCCACTGGTCCTGCAGGTAGACCGATGATTCCCAGGCCGATGCACTCCGCATCTCCAGGGGCGCAACCTGCGTCGCAAACGCGCTGAGGGAGCCGGCGAGCCGGTGACGCGTCAGCCCGACGCCGGCGCGGAGCGTATGCTCTTCGTCATAGTAGTGCTCCGCACCGGCCCGCACGCCGATATCCTCGATCGTAAACCACGACGGGAGACTTATGCCGCCCCGGTACTGCGGATCCCCCGCGAGAGTTTGTCCCAGCCTCAGGTCATACCGGGTGTAGTCCGCGGAGGCGTAGAGGAACGTCGAGGGGGAGGCGATATCCAGCCACCGGAGATTGATCATCCGGTTTCCCCAGGCGAAGTCGTTGGAGAGCTCCTCTCCCGCGCCCTCGACGCTGTTCGTGTACGAGTCACCACCCGCGTAGCCGCACAGGGAGACCGAGCTCCCGCTCGAGATCCGCCGCGTCAGCTTTGCGATCGCCTCGTATGATCCGAGCCGGCCCGGCGTGCCGCCGTTTTTCAGGAACGGGATCGCGGCGTCCGGGTAGCTTCTTCTGAAGGACGCGAGGAACGTGGTCCCGCCCGGGAGCGGCCCTTCGAGCGAAACGTGGGAGCCCATGGTCCCGGTCCCCGCAGATCCCGCGAGCCTTTCCAGGTTCCCCTGGCGCACCGAGAGATCGAGTATCCCGCCCACGTCGCCGCCGTACCAGGGGGAAAGCTCCCCGACGACGACCTGGACGTCGTCCAGCGTCTCGCCGCTGAACGTGCTGAGGACCCCCCCGAAATGGGAGGGATTGTATATCCGGGCCCCGTCCAGGAGGTAGTTGTTCCGGTCCGACGGGGTGGAGCGGATGTACACGCCCCGCGCGATTCCTCCCGATGAGGCGATGACCGTACGCTCCCCCTCCACCGTAATCTCCTCAAGCGTGATGTCGCGGGGCCTGAGAACGACGTCAAAGCGGATCGCCCGGTCAGCGGACACGACAAGGGGGAGACTGGCGTTCTCGTAGCCGATCGCGCGTACAGTGAGCATGTATGTCCCCGGTGACAGGCGCGGGAGCGCATAGAATCCGTACTCATTGGCGGGGCACCACCGTCCGGCCGCGCCCGGCTCCCGGAGGGGGGTCTCCCGGAGAATGATCACCGCTCCCGGGACGGATTCGCCGGTCAACGAGTCCGTGACGATCCCCGAGAGCGCGGACAACGGCCGCGACGCGCGGGCCTCGCGCCCCCTGAGCACGACCTGGTTCCCCTGTCTCGACCAGGAGAGGGAGGTGCCGGCGAGCACCCGGTCGAGCGCCTCTTCGATCCGGCAGTCCGCGCAGGAGGCCGTAACGGACTTCCCTTCGACATCCCTGTCGAGGTAGACGATAAACACGGGGAACCACTTCATGAGGGAATCGATCGAAGCGCGGAGCCCTGCGCCCTCAAGGCGGAACGTCGCACGCGCGCCGGCGTCCTGGGCTCGCAGGCCGGAAGGATCCGGGGCAAGGAGAAGAAGACTAATACACGATATACATGCCGCTCTCATACCTGTACCTGTGGCCGGTGAGCTGCGCAATCGCCGAGAGCGCAGACCCGACGCTGCTGTTGTCGACAGCGCCGGTGATCGTCTCTTCGTCCAGCCGGGGCGCGTCGAGCTTGACAGTCACGTTAAACTCCGATTCGATTTCCCGGCACGCCGTCAGCAGCGACGCCCTGTAGAAGATGAACCTCCCGTTCATCCACCCCGGGTACCCGGCAAACGGTATCCGGACAGGGGGCTCCGGAAATCCGGCCCCGCTGCACACCGCTATTTCACCGGCCGGGACGACAACGCTGCTGTCTCTCCCGCTCCTTGCCGAGCTGACATCCACCGTGCCGCTGATGACGGCCACCTCAAGCCGGTCGTCCCTGACCATGACGTTGAACTCCGTTCCGAGAACCCTGACGACGCCCAGAGAGGTGGAGACAAGGAACGGACTCCCGTCCTTCCTCACACGGAAGAAGGCCTCCCCTTTGAGCGTCACCCGCCGCGCTCTCTCCCCCCTCGAGGGTTCAACCGTCAGCGCGGACGAGTGGTTGAGCGTCACCTCGGAGCTGTCCGGGAGGCTGATCGTCGCGTGCTCTCCCCGCGAGGTGGCATACCTGGTCCCGGAGGGGTGGCGCATCCAGACTTCGCTTGCAAGGAAGAGCACCAGCACGATCCCGAATGCGAGGGCGGGTTTCCACGCGCGCGCACCGAGCGAGCGGGGGCGCACGAGCGCGGGCCCCGGCTCTTTCTCAAGCTCCCCCCGGAGCCGGAGCCACATCGCGTCCGTCTCCGGGTCAGCCTGCTTCACGCTCTGGCTCCTCCCGCGGAGGATCTCATCGATGCGGGAGCTCCCAGGCGAGCTCTCCGGACCGGGCGCGGGCCGGCGCACCAATCGGGACAGAAGCCTCTCTATGATTCTCATCCTCCACCTCCTGCTCTATAAACGAACTCCCGCCCCCGTACACCCGGAACCGGCGGGGGATAAATCCAGGCCGGCGTTGCAGGTCTGAAAGCGGGCGCGTATCTTGCATCGTGAACGACTCATCAACAGACGAACCTCTCCTGTCGCGGACCAGGGACTCCGACATGGAGGCCTTCCGGCTCCTGTACAAGCAGTACCAGCCCATGCTTTTCCGCTACATCCTCTTCCAGACACGGAGCGCCGATGCCGCCCACGACATCGTGCAGGAGACGTTCATCCGGGTGTGGGAGCACCGGAAGAGGATCGACCCCTCGTTGAGCTTCCCGGCCTACATCATGCGGATCAGCGGCAATCTCCTTCGCGACGAGGCGAGGCGACGACAGAGGCACGAGAGGCTCGATGCGGAGATCGCAGCGGCAGGGAGCGCCGGCGGGGAGAATCCTCTCCAGGAGCTCGAGGCTTCGATGCTTGACGAGAAGCTCGGCGAGGCGATCGCCGGCCTCCCGGACAGATGCAGGGCGGTGTTTCTGCTGAGCAGGATCGAGGGGAAATCCAACCATGAGATCGCCCGACTGCTCGGGATCAGCGTCCGCACCGTCGAGCACCAGATCAGCCACGCCCTCAACGTGCTCCGGAAGCACCTCTCCCGCCAGGCATAAGGCCGGCGGCGCTGCTAGAGCGAAAGTATAAATTCTCCCCACGTGTCACCCGGAACGCCAAGTCCCAGAAGCACAAAGTCGGAGGATGCGATCGCCGAATATCCCCCGGGGGGCAACGGGATGCGAGCGGGATCGAACCTCCAGAGCGCGACGAGCGAGTCGCCCGCCTTCAGCGTCCCCTGGGAGGGAAACGCAATGAACGCGATCCCCTCATAACTGTCCGCGAGCGTGTCCGATCCCTGCACGACGAAGAAACGGGCGAAGGGATTGCCCATGGCCCTTGCCCACGTCTGCTCCTTCCCCGTCCCGTTCGTGACGCTGTATCTCATAAACACGGGCTCCGCGGGGGAGAATACCTTCCTTGTCGTCCCGAGAGAATCCGTACAGTAGATCCTCGTGTGTATCCCGGGAATTACGGTGATGCCGATGAAGTCGTCTCTCAGGGCGGGCTGGCGGGGAGCCTCCGCCGAAGGGGGGACACCCAGATCGCTGCACCCGGATGCGGCAAGAGCCAGGATGAGGACGAGCGATGATGCTTTCATAGACCGGTCTCCATATGCAAGGGTACATGATAACAACGTCCCTGCAGGGCAATCCACCTATGCTCAGGGAGTATGCGCCACGGCGTAGTCCAGGACCCGGTCGACCCCTGCGCTGATGTCGGCCGCCGAGTTCCGGATAAGAACGTCGGGGACGATCCCGATCCCTTCGAAGCACCGCCCGTCGGGCGTCGTGGTGAACCGGCATGGGTAGGTAAACGTCCAGCCGTTGGGGAGCTGGCCGACGCTGATGATATCGCCGAACGCGCCGAAGGTCGTGTCCCCGATCTGCGTCACGGTGCCGAGCGTCCTGAATATCTCCGTCATGTGTTCCGCCCCGCTCGCCGAAAACCTGTTCGTCAGGAGCGCGATCTTCTTCCCGTACCCGGGGGCGCCCTTCCTGGGCGAGACCACAAGGGGGATCGGATTCCCGAAATCGTTGTGTTTCGGCCCGCTCTTCGGTCGCTGGTAGAAATAGAGTATGCTCTGATCGATGAACGCCGACGCGACGATCTGCAGCGTCACGACAAGGCCGCCGCCGTTGTTCCTCACGTCGAGCACCAGGCCGTCGGTGGATTCCAGGGACTGCAGGACCGCGTCGATGTCATATGCCCAGTCGACGCCGTTGCCGACGGTCGACGAAAACGACGCGATATGGATATAGCCGACGTTGGTGTTCCTGATCTTCCCGTACGTGATCAGCCCTGCGCCGGCCACGTTCACCGATGCCAGGTAGTTTTTCCTGACAAGGTCGAGGCTGAAATCATCGGCCTTCCTCGTGAAGAGGTGGCTCGCGTCGAACCCTTTCGAATAGTCGGCGTTGTAGAGCTTGACATGGCCGTCGTCAAGGTTCGCAAGGAGCGAGGTCGAGACCATCCAGAGATCCCCCTCGCCGGAGGCCGCAGTGATCATGGATCCGTAGAACGCGTGGAGCGAATCCCAGTTGACCGGCTTGACCGGAAAGTTCGCGTAATTCTCGTCGAACGCCTTCCAGAGCAGGTCGAAGTTCGACCGCGCGGTATTTTCCGGCCCCGGTCCCAGGAGCACGGACTCGCAGCCCGCGAGGCCGAGCAGGACGGCAATCAGCACAGGCACGACGTATCTCATGCGCATTGCGCTCCTAGAAACAGAAGAACACGCCACCGCGCGCGTTGTTCATGTACATCTTCACTTCACGCGGCAGGTCGTACGACGCGAAATAAAACTCGTAGCTCACGCCGGCGTTGAACCTCCAGAAGACGGGAGCCTGGAACGAAAGGAGGATGTCGGCCGAGATGTTTTTCGGGAAGAACTGGGTCCGGCCGAACATCTTCATTTTGAACGTATTCTCCGTGTACGAATAGTCCCCGCTCGGCGAATACCGGGGGCGCGAAACGTTGCTGAGGAGAGGGACAAAGCACTGTACGGAGACGAACTCCCGCTCCGCCAGATCGTATTCCGCGTTGACCGCCGCGTCGAGCGAGCTGCTCCAGTACCAGGAATCGATCGACGTCCCGTAACCGTTCAGGGGCGGTATGAAATAGTAGTAGTTCGCCCTCTGCAGGAACGATGTGGCGGACCCCCCGAGGAACATCCTGAGCGGCCGTTCCGCAGAGCCGAGATCCCACGCCTGGACGAGGTACGCATAGCGGATCCGTCCCCTCCAGTTGTCCGTCCGGAAATTCGCGGGAGCGGAGGAGAGGAGCGCCGGAGAGTACGCCGCCTCGAAGTAGTGCCGGTTCCCCTCCCCGGCGTGTATGAATTGCACAACGGGAGCAATCCCCCACGCGCGGAATACGAGCGGGGAAGCGTGGTCATCCCTGACGTGGAAGTCGCTCGCGCCGAATCCCCCGCCGGCGTAGTCCCATGACGGCTGCTGTGCCGGGAGGGGGAGGCGGAAGAGTGCAGACAGGATGATCAGCAACAGGAACCGTCTGCGAGATCCCGTGGAGAGGGGGTGGAACATCGGATCCGGAGGTGATAATGATAAAAGCGCGCAGGCCCCAATCCTGTACCGGCAACAGAGGGGCCTGACAATGAGCATCCATCCTGATGCAATGTACCAAATAGATCGGGTTCACGCAACGAAGCGAAGCGTATGAAGAAATCGTATGAAGAAATCATAAAATCTTTGCCGCGGGGGATTATGGATTGAAAATGAGCTTCCGCTCTTCCATATTCAGTATCCCAACGAACATACCGGTGGCCACCCGTGAAGAGCCCAGCACTGACGCGGCTTCCACTGCTCCTGCTCTGCTTCACCGCCCACGCGCAGGATTCAATTGAGACCCTCAGCCGCCATTTTCAATTTACCGCGATACAGCAGTCCCACACTTCGTTTCACGCGAAGTA
>DATJPH010000248.1:0-9361 GCA_035506475.1 Bacteroidota bacterium
CAGGGACCGCATCCCGGGTTCATGACGACCGCCCCGGCGGCCATGAAATCGGCGATGTACCCCCGCCGGAGCGCCTCGGCGTAGATCTTGCCGGAAGCGGGGAACACGAGCATCCGCGTTCCGCGCGCCACCTTCTTCCCGCGCAGAATTCCCGCCGCGATCTCGAGATCGTCCAGGCGGCCGTTCGTGCAGGAACCGATCACCACCTGGTGCACCCCCGTGCCGGCGACGTCGCCGACCGGCCTGACGTTGTCGACCGTGTGCGGACAGGCGACCTGGGGAACAAGGGCGGAAACGTCGATTGTGAGGACCTGTTCATACGCCGCGTCAGCGTCGGGCACCACGGGCGGTTGCACAGAGGCGACCCCCGCTTCTTCGCGGAGATACCTCGCGGTTTCGCCGTCGCCGGGAACTATGCCGGACGTGGCTCCGGCCTCCACAGCCATGTTGCACAGGACGAGCCTCCCTGAGGTGGACATCGAGCGTATTGTGCTCCCGTGAAACTCGATGACCTTGAAGTTCGCACCCTGCGCGCTCATCCTGCCGATCAGGTGAAGGATGAGGTCCTTGGGGCCGACAAACGGTCCGAATTCTCCGGTCACCTCGACCCTGATCGTCCCGGGAACCTCGACGTTCACCGCCGTGCCGAGCGCCCAGACGCTGGCCATCTCGGTGGCCCCGATGCCGAAGGCAAATGCGCCGAGCGCGCCATGGCTCGTCGTGTGGGAATCGGTGCCGACGACCACATACCCGGGACGGACGTAGCCGCTCTCCGGGAGGACCTGATGACATATTCCTCCCGTGTCGCCCCGGATATCGTGAAACTTGCTTATGGCGTACTTCGCGACGAACTCCCGGACCTTCCTGTGGTTGCTTGCGGTCTTTGCCGATTCCGCGGGAACCCTGTGATCGAATATGATCGCGACCCTGGACGGATCCCAGACCCGGGGATCCTGTCCGGTCCCTTCATAGATTTCCAGGAACTGGTTGATCACGAGCGCGGCGTTTTCATGCGACATCGCAAGGTCGACCGCGGGCTCGACGACATCGCCTGAGCGCACCGAGGAGCGCCCTGAGGCCCGTGCAAGAATCTATTCGACGACAGTCATTCCCATACGTCTCTCCTTCCTGAAAAATCTCTACACGACTCCTTCTTTCCTGAGTCTCGTCATATCCTCATCTGTATACCCGAGACCGCCGAGGATCTCGCAGGTATGTTCCCCGAGCGCCGGGGGAGGGGTTGTGACGGCTCCGGGGGTCTTCGAAAATTTCGCGGTCAGGTTGAACAGCCGGAGGTCGCCGATGCCGGGCGCCGTCACTTCGGCAAACGTGTTCCTGTGCTCGACCTGCGGCTGGCTCATCGCCCGGTCAAGGGGAAGTATCGCTCCCGCGGGGACATCGTGTGCATTCAACTCTTCTACAAGGAGGGCGGTCGTTCTCTCCGCGAGCCTCTCCTCAAGGAGCCGCGTCAGCTCCTTCCTGTTCTTCTTCCGGTTGTCCCGCTCCGCGAACCTGGGGTCGGACTTCAGGGCGGGGAGCCCGAGGACGTCGGCGACCGACTCCCACTGCTCCTGCTTGTTCGCAGCGATATTGATATACCCGTCGCCGGTCCTGAAGACACCGGAGGGCGCGGCGGTGAAATTGTCGTTCCCCATGAGGACCGGCTCCTGTCCTCCGATCATGAGGTTGGCAACGACCCAGCCCATCATGGGCATGATCGAGTCAAGGAGTGCGACGTCAATCGACTGCCCCTCCCCCGTCCTCTCCCGGTGAAAGAGGGCCGCCATCACCGCGAACGCCGCGTTGAGCCCCCCGACCGTATCGCAGACGGGGAAGCCCGCGCGGAGCGGACTCAGGCGCTCGTCCCCGTTGATCGCCATCTCGCCGCTCAGGCCCTGGATGATCTGGTCGTAGGCGGGCTTCAGCGCGTCGGGCCCGGTCTGGCCGAACCCGGAGATCGCGCAGTAGACGAGCCGGGGATTGATCACGCTGAGGACGTCGTACGAAAGGCCGAGCCGCTTCATGACGTCGGGCCGGAAATTCTCCACAAGGACGTCGGCGCCGGATACGAGCATGCGGAATATCTCTTTCCCCTCCGGCGCTTTGAGGTTGAGCGTCATCGACTTCTTGTTGGCATTCTGCGCGAGGAAACTCGTCCCCATCAGCTTCCGGTTGTATTCCGGCACGCACCCCAGCTTCCGGGCAAGATCCCCGTCCGCGGGGTTCTCGATTTTCACGACCTCCGCCCCCAGCAGTGCAAGGTGCATCGTCGCAAACGGCCCGGAAAGGACGTTTGTGAGATCAAGGACGCGTATGCCCGAGAGAAGATTTCCGTCGTTCATGCTGGTGTCACCTATCTCAGAAGTATGGCTTTTCTAGTCTCCGTCCGGCCGCCGGAGGTCAGCCCGTAGAAGTAGACGCCGCCGGGATATCCATTTGCGTTCCATAGCATGGCGTATCTTCTGGCAGCGCGCATGTTACCCCCGCACCCCGCTGAGTGTCCCTGTCCTGTAGACGGTCCCCGGCATCTCCCTGCCGAAGTACCCCGCCATATCCTTCGCGACGCCGATAAGCTCTTCGAGATTCACGTCGGGCCTGAACCCCATCGCCTGGAACATGTGGACCAGATCCTCCGTGCACACGTTCCCCCCCGCAATCTTCGTAAAGGGGCACCCGCCGAGTCCCGCCACCGATGATTCAAACGATGTCACGCCTGCTTTCATTGCGGCGTACGCGTTGGCAAGACCCAGGCCGTACGTATTGTGAAAATGACACGCGAGCGCCGCCTCAGCGTCGATCTCACGCACCGCATCGAACATCCGTTCGACCTGGTCCGGCACCGCGTGCCCCGCCGTGTCGGCCAGGCTGATCTCCTTCAGGCCGGCGTCGCAGTACCGGCGCACGATCGCGAGCACCCGGTCGGGGGGGACTTTTCCCTCGAAGCCGCAGCCGAACGCGGACTGAACCGAGACCTGCACATTCCTGCCGGCGGTGCGGGCCCTGAGCCCCATCGCGATGATCCGCTCCGTCGCTTCGTCAACGCCCATCCCCGTGTTCTTTCTGCTGTGCGTCTCGCTCGCAGAGACCCCCATGCAGAACATCTCCACGCCGCAGGCAAGGCCCCGGTCAAGCCCCTTTTCGTTGAGCACGAGCCCGGAGAACACGACGCCGGCCGGCTTGCCGGAAGTTCCCGCCAGAGCCGCGAAGAGGCTGTCGGTATCGGCCATCTGGGGGACCTTCTCCGGGTGGACGAACGATCCCACCTGGATGATGTCGACGCCGGTCTGCATCAGCGCGCGGAGCCAGGAGAGTTTCTTCGCGGTCGGGACCGTCTGCTTCTCCATCTGCAGACCGTCCCGGAGGCCGACTTCGTGTATGAGAATCTTCGTCATGGCTGGTTCAGATCTTTCCGGCGATTGCACGCGCAATATCGAGCGTCTTTGCGCCTCCCCCCATGTCGTACGTCCTGACGGTCCCTTCCCGTATCACGGAAGCGGTGGCATCCTCCACTCTTTTCCCTTTTTCCTTCTCGCCGAGCCAGTCGAGCATCATCTTCGCCGCGAGGATCGTCGCGATCGGGTTCACTTTGTATTGCCCCGCATATTTCGGCGCGGAGCCGTGCGAGGGCTCGAATACCGCGAGTTTCGTGCCGATGTTTGCCGAGCACGCGAACCCGAGACCGCCCACCATCTGGGCGGCAAGGTCGGAGATGATGTCGCCGTAGAGATTTGGAGCGACGAGCACATCGTAGGCGAGCGGGTTCTTCAGCAGCCACATGCAGATCGCGTCGACATTGGCGTCATCGACCTGAATGTCAGGGAATTCCTTTGCGACCTTTTTTGCCTCCTCGAGGAAGAGTCCGTCGGTCGCCCGGACGACGTTCGCCTTGTGGACGATCGTGACCTTCTTCCGACCGTGCGCCCGTGCAAACTCGAACGCCGCGCGCGCGATCCTTTCCGACCCCTTCCGCGTGTTCACTTTGCACGACACGGCGACCTCGCCGGAGGGGAGGTTCTTAAACGGCGCATACGGCGCCGAGATCCTCCCGAGCAGATCCGCCAGTTCGGCAGGCACCGGGTTGAATTCCACCCCGGCGTACAGGTCCTCGGTGTTCTCCCGGAAGACGACAAGATCAATGGCGTCTTTCAGGTTGAGCGGGTTCCCCGGGTACGCCCTGCACGGGCGGAGGCAGGTGTACAGGTCGAACATCTGGCGCATCCTGACGATCGGCGAACGGTAGACCAGTCCTTTGCCGCGCAGCGAAGGCTGGAGCTCGGCTTCCGCCGCCCTGACGGGTTTCGACGTGATGGCGCCGAACATCGCGGCATCGACGGTGCCCAGCAGATCGACCGTCCGCTTCGGAAACGCATCTCCTTCCCTGCACCAGAACTCCCACCCGATGTCCCCGTGAATATACTCCGCGTCACAGTGCACCGCATCCAGGACGATGCGCGCGGCCTCCATGACTTCGGCTCCCACCCCGTCCCCGGGGAGCCATGCGATCCTGTATTTTCCCATGCTGTCTCTTTCGTTCGTTCAGTTGTCCGTGTGAGGCGCAAACGCCGGCGCACGGAGGCGGCGTACTGCACCCCCGCAGCCGGACCGTGCATCCTGCATCTCAGTCGGCCATGCCGGTCTCGAGATCCCGCTGCAGGAGGAGTTCGTCGAGCTCGCTGCGGAGCTGGTCGGCGTGGGACTGCTCCATCACCGAGAGCGCAAGGAGGACCTTGCGCGTATGGATGCTCCCGGCGAGATCCGCCGCGCGCCTGTAGTAGTCGCGCGCGTCTTCTTCATCGGCGATCGCAAGCTCAAGGATCTCCTGCATGGACATCGCCGTCCAGTCCGGTTCCTGCCTGCGCTGGCGGGCGGCGTCAGGCGAAGCTGTCGTTGATCCTGTCGATGGCATTGAATTTCACCGTCAATATTTCACGCTTCTCGCGCAGCACGGCCAGGGCCTTCTCCCGGTCCCGGACCAGGTCTTCGAGTATCCCCCGCACGTCGGGGTAATCGCAGCCGTCGGCGAATTTCCTGTATTCCCGGATTGCCTCCTGCTCGCGGTGCTCCGCAACTTCCAGTGCCGCGCAGAGCCCCTTGCAGGAGTGGACACATGTCGTGTTCATATGTACCTCTCGTGTGTACGGTTTGCTTCGCTACGCTCGTTGGTTGCTTCGCGGCGCCTCCGGCGCCGCTCGCAATGACAGCTACGCTCGCAATGACAGCTACGCTTTGACGGGTTCGCCGGCAAGCTCCATTCCCCGGCGGAGGGCCAGTTCGTTCAGCGGGAGGAGGTGGTGATACCGTTCCGGCAGCACCTTCTTAAGCGCCTCCATCACGCCGCTGATTTCGACAACGTGCGTCCGCTCGAGAAACGCCCCGAGCACGATCATGTTCATCGTTCTGGGATTCCTCAGCTTTGTCGCCTCGAGCGCCGCCGCGACCGGGAGGATCCGGACATCGGTGCGCGTCGGGACCGTGATGATGTTCGTGGATTCGTAGATGAGGAGCCCTCCCGGCTTCACCGCGTGTTCGAACTTGTCAAGGGACGGCTGGTTCAGGGCAATGACCGTATCGAACATTGTCAGAATCGGCGAGCTCACCTTCGCGTCGGAGACGATCACGATGCAGTTCGCCGTTCCCCCGCGCATTTCAGGGCCGTAGGAGGGCATCCAGCTGATCTCCTTCCCTTCCACCATCCCCGCGTACGCGAGCGTCATCCCCATCGAGAGGACACCCTGACCGCCAAACCCTGCGACGAGCAATTCATGTTTCATTGTCGATTCCTTCTATTTGGGAGCCTTGATTTCGCCCGGAGGGTAGAACGGGAACATATTGTCCACCATCCACTTGTTCGCCTCCAGCGGGGTCATCTTCCAGCCGGAGGGACAGTTGGACACCACCTCGATGAAACAGGTCCCCTTCTTTTCTTTCTGGTACTGGAATGATTTCAGGATCGCTTTCTTCAGGTGGCGCACCGCGCCGGGAGTGTGGACCGAATTCCTGCTGACGTAGTACACGCCCGGCAGCATCGCGACAAGCTCGGTGATCTTCAGGGGAAAGCCCGCCGTTTCGACGGTCCGGCCGACGGGCGAGGTCGTCGTCTTCATCCCCAGGAGCGTCGTGGGAGCCATCTGCCCCCCCGTCATCCCGTAGATCGCGTTATTAATAAAGAGGACGAGTATGTTCTCCCCCCTGTTCGCCGTGTGGATCGTCTCGGCCGTGCCGATGGCGGCAAGGTCCCCGTCTCCCTGGTAGGAGAACACGTATTTCCCGGGGAGCATCCGCTTGACCGCGGTGGCGACGGCGGAAGCCCGGCCGTGCGCGGCCTCCTGCATGTCGATATCAAGGTAGTTGTAGGCGAACACCGAACAGCCGACGGGCGCAACGCCCACTGTTTCTTCCTGGATGCCGAGCTCCTCCACCACCTCCATCAGGACGCGGTGCACGACCCCGTGGCCGCAGCCCGGGCAGTAATGAAACCGCGTATCGGTGAGCGTCCCGGGACGTTCGTACACGCACGAGAGATCCGCGGAAACCGGTTGTGTCATCTGGTGTTCCATCTCAGTAGGCCTCCTCATGCTGTGCGACGTCTTCCTTCACCATCTTCCTGAGCGCTCCCAGCACCTCGTCCGGAGAGGGGATGATGCCCCCCATCCTGCCGTAGAACCTGACGCCGACACGTCCTTCGACCGCGAGCCTGACGTCCTCGATCATCTGACCCGCGTTCATCTCGACGACAAGCACGCCCCTGACCCTGTCGGCCAGACTGCGGATCGCCTCCGTCGGGTAGGGGAAGAGCGTCACGGGCCTGAGGAGCCCCGCCCTGATCCCCTCCGCGCGCGCGGCCTCCACCGCACCCTGAGCGATGCGCGCCGCGAGGCCGTAGGCGACGATGAGAAATTCCGCGTCGTCGGTGTGGAAGTGTTCGCAGCGGGTTTCGTTCTCCGCCATGAGCCGGTACTTCTCCTGGAGGTGGATGTTGATCTGCTCCATCTTCTCGGGATCGATATGCAGGGACGTGATGATGTTGCGCGCCCGCGTCTTCGGCTTGCCGGTCGTCGCCCAGGGCTTGGCGACAACGTGCCCGGCGGGATCGTACGCCCTGAAATCGACTTTCTCCATCATCTGCCCGAGGGCGCCGTCGGCAAGGATCATGACGGGCGTCCTGTATTTGTCCGCAAGGTCGAACGCGTCGAACACGAAATCCGCCATCTCCTGCACGCTCGACGGGGCCAGGACGAGAAGCCGGTAATCGCCGTGGCCTCCCCCCTTGACTGACTGAAAGTAGTCCCCCTGCGAAGGCTGGATGGTGCCCAGCCCTGGTCCGCCCCGGTTCACATTGACGATGAGGCAGGGGAGTTCGGCGCACGCGATATAGGAGATCCCCTCCTGCATGAGGCTTATCCCGGGACTCGAGGAGCTTGTCATCACGCGGGCCCCGGCCCCCGCGGCGCCGTACACCATGTTGATGGAGGCGACCTCGCTCTCCGCCTGGAGAACGACCATCCCTCGCGCACGCCCTTCGCCGGCAAGATACTCGAGAATCTCCGATTGCGGCGTGATGGGGTACCCGAAATATCCCTGGCACCCGGCGCGGATCGCCGCTTCCGCCAGTGCTTCATTGCCCTTCATCAGTTTGAGATCGCTCACGGGTTGTTCCTTTCGTCGTCGAGTGTGACGGTGAGATTCTCGGTGACATTGCTTATCCGCGCCACCGGCACCTTCCCGCTTTTCCTGTCTTCCCTGTAGACGGTGATCACCGCGTCGGGGCACACAAGCGCGCAGTTCACGCAGCCCGTACAGTTGTCTTTCACGAGGACCGCGTAGTGGTATCCCTGCGCGTTGATCTCCCCGGAGAGCCCGAGGCTTTCCTGGGGGCACGCGTCGATGCAGAGCTCGCACCCCTTGCATGTTTCTACGTTGAACGCTACGGTTCCTTTGATCGCCATGGACTGTTCTCCTTACAGGTAGTGATGCTCTTTCGCAAATGACTCCAGATCGCTGCGGAACGAAGGATGCGCGATGCTGATAAGCAGCTCCGCCCGCTGCCGGACCGTCCGGCCGTGAAGATTGACCACGCCGAATTCCGTCACCACGTAATGGACGTCCCCCCGTGTCGTCGTCACGCCCGCCCCTTCCATGAGCCTCGGCGTGATGCGCGAGATCGTCCCGTCTTTCGCCGTCGACGGGAGTGCGATGACGGCTTTCCCCCCTTCAGAACGTGCGGCGCCCCGGATGAAATCCGTCTGCCCTCCAAACCCGCTGTAGAAGCGGTACCCGATCGTGTCCGCGCACACCTGGCCCGTGAGATCGATCTCGATCGCGGAATTGATCGCCACCATCATCCTGTTCCGTGCGATCGTGAACGGGTCGTTCGTAAACTGGGTGGGGCGGAATTCCATCGCGGGGTTGTTGTCGATGAACTCGAAGAGCGGCTGGGACCCGAGCACGAACGACGTGACGATCTTCCCGGGAAGGAGCGTCTTCCGCATGTTCGTGATGACGCCGGACTCGACAAGCGGGATGATGCCGTCCGAGACCATTTCGGAGTGGATCCCCAGGTGCTTCCGGTCCCCGAGAAACTTGACGACGGCGTCGGGGATCCGTCCTATCCCGAGCTGCAGGGTCGCGCCGTCCTCAACGAGGCCCGCGACGTGCGCCCCGATCTTCTGGTACGTTTCGAGCTCTTCCGGCGACTCATCACCTTCCATCTGGGGGAGCGCCTGCAGCGGGACGGCGACTTCGACGCAGTAATCGATCCTGTTCATGTGGATGAAGCTGTCGCCGAGCGTCCGCGGCATCTTCGTGTTGATCTGCGCGATCACGATCTTGGCGACCTCGGTGGCCGCCTTCGTGCACTCGACCCCGACGCCGAAGCTGCAGTAGCCGTGCTCGTCGGGGGGGGACACCTGGATGAGCGCGACGTCCACCGGGTAGTGCCGGCCGTACAGCAAGGCGGGGATCTCCGAAAGAAAGATCGGGGTGAAGTCGGCCCGCCCGTCGCATACGGCCTTTCTGACGTTTTTGCCGATAAAGAACGCGTTGTGGCGGAAGTGCCCCTTCATTTCCGGGCGTACGTACGCCGCCTCGCCGACCCCGAGGAGGTGGCAGACCTCGACGTCGCGGAGCTCTTCGTACCGGTCGACCATTGCGCCCACGAGAACCTGCGGGACCGCGCACCCCGGGTGGATGTACACCCGGTCGCCCGAGTGTATGACGGCAACCGCCTCGGCCGGCGCGACGAACTTGCGGGCATATTTTGCCTTCACCGCATCAGATATGGAATTGTAGTGCATGCCTGTCTCCGGGGTGTCTCGTGTCCACATTACCGTGTCGCATCAAGGGAGAACGAAAGATCCTTGAT
>DATJPH010000249.1:0-2112 GCA_035506475.1 Bacteroidota bacterium
CGATATGTCGAGGTACGTGAAGGGGTATGTCTGGGTGAACGGCCACAACCTGGGCCGGTACTGGAACATCGGGCCGCAGACCCGTCTCTTCTGTCCCGCCCCCTGGCTGCACGGGGGGCGCAACGAGATCCTTGTGCTCGACCTTCAGCTGACTGAACCGAAACCCCTCCGGGGGATGAAAACACTCGGGTAGCATCATGCGCGTGCTCCGGTCAATCCTCCTCGTCGCCTTCGCTTTTTCTTCCCCGGGCGCGCCCGCCCGGGCGGCGGATCCCTGGGACTCACCGGCCTCCCCCGGGCAGCTCGATGCGTTCGTCGCGCGGTTTCCCGCCGGTCGGATCATCGTCGTTCCCGAATCGCGGGATCATCCCGTCCGGCTGCTTGACGGGCTCCCTTCGGCATGGCTTGATCGTTCGGACGACAGCCTCGCCGCCTTCGGCGCGCAGGCCAGGCCGGGAGAATATTACGTCTTCCAGCTCTGCGTCTACGCTGCACACGATTCCCTCGGGAACATCCGGTTCACATCGGAAGGGCTGGGGGGCACAGGAGGCCGTCGCATCGTGGGCACGGCCATCACCTGCTTCAACACGGGGGGGACGGGGTACGACGGAAGAGAATTCGTGAAACGGCTCGATATCAGGAAAGGCCGGCTCCAGCCCCTCTGGATTGGCATACAGGTCCCCCCTGCGGCCCGGGGGAGCTATAACGGGGTTATGACGGTCTCGGCTGACAATGCACGGAGTTCGGAGATCCGGATCACCATGGATGTTGTCGATCCAGCTTCGCCCGGCGGCGCCGGGGAACATGCAGCCCCGGAAGCGACTCTCTCGCGCCTGAAGTGGCTTAACTCGACGATCGCTGAAGACGATCGCGTGACGAGAGGGTATACGCAGATACGCCATGCCGGCAACAGCTACAGGATACTCGGCCGCGAGGTGACGATCGGCGAGGACGGCCTCCCGGAATCGATCTCGACGTTCTTCACGGGGAGCAACCAGGACCTCGCCGCGAGGCCGAGCCCGGTGCTTCAGGGCCCGGTCCGGTTTCAGATCGAGACCTCAAACGGCAGCGTCGCGGTGCTCGACCCCGGCGGCGTAAAGTTCACCCGGTCGACGCAGAAGACGCTCGAGTGGGAATCGGAATCGACAGGTTTGGGTGGAGACCTCGATCTCGTCTGCAACGCTCACGCGGAGTTCGACGGATCGGTGGAGTATCGGTGTGCGCTGACCGCCCGGAGGGACATGCCCGTCCGGGATATCCGCCTGGAACTCCCTGTCGCGATGGCCCGTTACATGATGGGGCTGGGGAGGATGGGGGGGCTCCGGCCGGACAGGTTCGAATGGACGTGGGATGTCCTGAAGAAGGACCAGGACATGGTCTGGCTCGGCAACGTGAACGGCGGAATCCGGCTGAGGCTGAAGGCGGAGAACTACCGCCGCCCCCTCATCAACGTCTACTACGGGTTTCACCCGCTGAACCTCCCCGCCTCGTGGGGGAACAACGGGAAAGGGAGTATCGCGATCACCTCGGTGCAGGGCGGCGGCGCGCTCCTGCTCGCCCGTTCAGGCGCGCGCATCCTCCGGACGGGGGAACAGCTCAACTTCGATTTCGACCTCCTCGTCACCCCGTTCCATACGATGAACAGGAGCATACAGTTCAACGACCGCTACTATCACACGTACAGCGATGTGAGCGCCGGCTATCTTCCCGAGGCGGTTGCCCGCGGCGCGAACATCATCAACATCCATCACAAATCCGACATCAATCCCTTCATCAACTACCCGTACCTGGAGAGCAACGTCCCCTACCTCCGCTCGTTCATCGACAGCGCGCACGGGAAGGGGGTCAGGGTCAAGGTGTATTACACGACCCGGGAGCTCACGGTGAACTTCCCCGAATTCTGGGCGCTCCGGAGCCTGAACGGGGAAGTGATATTTCCGGGACCCGGCAACACGTCCCGGACGGTGATCCACCCTGACGGCCCCCCCGCGTGGATGATCGAAAACCTGAAAGAGGACTACATCCCCGCCTGGGTGTGCGATTTCAAGGAGGGACGCTACAGGGGAGTGCAGGACATGGCGGTGATCACGACGCCGGATTCGCGGTGGAACA
>DATJPH010000250.1:0-4172 GCA_035506475.1 Bacteroidota bacterium
AGGATCTGCAGCACCCTGTCGGCAAGATACGGCGGCGGACTCACGCGGTTGATGCCGCCAAGGAGTGAGAGCGTTTTCTCGACATCCGCGTCGCGTTTGTCGCTGTCTGTCATGTTGCTGCCTCAGAGATGTTCCCTGTAAAATTTCCGGAGCCTTTTCCTTAACGTCGTGCGCGCTCTGAATATGAGCGATTCGACCGAGGGAACGCTCGTGCGGAGGATCTCGCCTATCTCCGCGTAGCTCAGCCCGTCGGCACTGTGGAGGAGAAGTGCCGCGCGCTGGTTTTCCGGAAGGCGGTCGATATGCCGGAAGAGAACCTCCGCGCGCTCCTTGTCTTCAAGCTGGATGCCGGGATGAGCGTCTCCCGCCCGGTCCTCGGGGTCGGCTCCCCCGGGAACGAAGAGGGATTGTACGACGGCAAAGCGCTTCTTTCTCTTCCTCCACCGGACAAGATCGAGCGATTTTGAGACCGCGATCCGGTATATCCACGTGGAGAGCTTCGAGTCTCCGCGAAACGAACGGAGGGAATTGAAGACCTCGATGAAGACCTCCTGTGCGACGTCTTCTGCGTCCTCCCTGTCGTGCACGACGTTCAGGCACGCGTTGAACACGCGGTCCTGATACTCCGCCACAAGCCGGCGAAAGGCAGAATCCCTTCCTGCAAGAACTTCCTGAACAAGGTCTCTGTCTTCCATGAATTGGCACTCTTCTCCCTGGAACTAAGACGTCAAAACGTCCGAATCCTTGCGGCAGTGTGGAATGTCAGTAAAAGTGCGGTAAGGAACCAGTTATTTGCTCCCGCGTGTTAACCAATGAGTCTCTCACGGGAATAATGGTCTGATGCAAAGAATTTTCTGCGTTCTTGCGGCTGCCGGCCTGGCCTTCAGCAACGCCCCTGGGCAGTTTGTGCAACAGGGGGGTAAGCTCATAGGTACGGGCACGGGGGGGATCGCAAGCCAGGGCTCGTCCCTGTCTGTCTCGGGAGACGGCACGACCGCCATACTGGGCGGGCCCTACGACAGCTCGGGTGTCGGAGCAGCCTGGATCTTTGTCCGTGTGAACGGAGTGTGGTCACAACAGGGGGAGAAGCTGGTCGGCACGGGAGTCACGCCGGGAACCTCGCCTGCGCGGCAGGGGACATCGGTCGCGCTCTCGGCTGACGGCAGCACCGCGATCGTGGGGGGGCCGGGTGACAACTCCCGCTCCGGGGCAGCCTGGATCTACACAAGGACGGACGGCATCTGGACGCAACAGGGTGGAAAGCTCGTCGGCACGGGTGCCGTAGACGGTCTGATCGGCGCCTCCCAGGGTCAGTCCGTCTCCCTCTCGGCCGATGGAAATACAGCCATTGTCGGCGGCCCGCTGGACAGTTCCGGCTACGGAGCGGTCTGGGTGTTCACACGAAATGCCGGGGTCTGGTCTCAGCAGGGAGGCAAACTCGCCGCAACCACGGCCTCAGGAGAAGCCCTCCAGGGGTGGTCCGTGGCACTGTCGGGCGACGGGAACACCGCCATTGTGGGGGGGATATACGACCTTAACAACGCCGGCGCCGCCTGGATATTTGTCAGGGCAAACGGGACCTGGACACAGCAGGGGTTCAAGCTCTACGGGGTTGATGCCGGAGAGGGGGCAAACCAGGGTTGGTCCGTCGCCCTCTCCGCCGACGGCAACAGGGCAATCATGGGAGGGAGCGGAGATATCGGAGGAACAGGGGCGGTCTGGGTGTTCACACGTACAAACGGCGTCTGGAGCCAGGAAGGGGGAAAGATCGTCGGTACGGGGGCAACCGGACTCGCAACCCAGGGAGAATCCGTCGCTCTCTCGGCAGACGGCAACACTGCTCTTGTCGGCGGCCCGGCCGATAGTCTTGGCAATGGCGCAGCATGGGTGTTTACACGCTCAGCAGGCACCTGGACTCAGCAGGGGAACAAGATCTCGGGGAGAGGCCAGGTCAGAGGAATCTATGGGGCAAATCAGGGGTCGGCGGTCGCCCTCACATCCGACGGGAATACCGCGCTCGTCGGCGGGTCGAACGACAACTCCGGCGCGGGGGCGGCGTGGGCTTTCACTCGGAATGGAACGACATGGAGCCAGCAGGGGGAGAAACTCGTCGGGTCCGGCGCGCGCGGGAGTTCTTCACAGGGGGCGTCGGTATCCGCTTCGGCGGACGGCAATACAGTGCTTGTGGGTGGACCCAACGACAGCACGGGTACAGGGGCAGCATGGGTGTTCACGCGACAGGAGGGCGTCTGGGGACAGATGGGAGGGAAACTCGTCGGGAGCGGCGCCCTCGGGCCGGCAAATCAGGCCACATCGGTCTCACTCTCATCTGATGGAAATACCGCCGCAATGGGAGCGCCCGCAGACAGCGCGGGGGGAGGCGCAACCTGGGTGTTCACGAGGAATGCTTCGTCCTGGAGCCAGCAGGGGACGAAGCTCGTAGGACGGGGCGGCGTCAACGGTCCGGATGGAGCCGGACAGGGGTCCTCAGTCGCGCTCTCCGCGGACGGCACCACGCTCATTGTCGGGGGGCCGAACGACAGTACAGGAACCGGGGCTGCATGGATATTCGCGAGATCATCGGGCTCATGGATCCAGCAGGGGAACAAGCTCAAGGGGTCGGGGGCTGCCGGTCCGGCCCGTCAAGGTCATGCGGTCGCCATCTCCGCTGACGGGAATACGGCCATGATCGGCGGACCGAACGACAACGGCGGGGCGGGCGCCATCTGGGTATTCGTGCGCACGGGCGGAGTCTGGACGCAGCAGGGGGGAAAACTCCCGGGCAACGGAGGTTCGGGGGCATCCGGGATGGGGAGTGCCGTCTCTCTTTCATCTGACGGAAACCGGGCACTTGCAGGGGGTCCCGGGGATAGTGCCGGCACCGGTGCGTGCTGGGCGTTTGTCCGCTCCGGAACCGCCTGGTCGCAGTCTGGAGGGAAGTTCACCGGACGCGACGCCGACGCGTTCGCAGGGTTCGGCGGGTCGGTTTCGATTGCCGCCACCGGTCTCACGGCTGTCATAGGAGGCGCGGGCGACAACACAAGTACCGGGGCCTGCTGGGTCTTCACACGGTCGGGCGAGGTCTGGTCACAGTCGGGGGGTAAGATCGCCGGGAGAGGGTCGGCCGGGAATTCAAGGTTCGGGGGATCAGTCTCCCTCTCAGCCGATGGCAACACGTTCATCGCAGGGGGGGAAGGAGACAATTCCGACGCGGGTGCGGCGTGGGTGTTTGTACAGAATCCGTCCGGAGTTTCGGGATCTCCCCTGGCGCCTGCACCGGGATTCGCGCTGGAGCAGAACTATCCCAACCCGTTCAACCCCGCGACGACGATCAGGTTCGAGACCCCGCGCCGGACACGTGTGCGGCTTGACGTCTACAACTCACTGGGGGAACGGGTCGCCTCGCTTGTCGACGGTCCGCTCAGCGCCGGATCACACGCTGTGACGTTCAACGCATCCCGCCTTTCGAGCGGAGTGTACGTCTGCTCACTCCGCGCCGGAGAATACAGGCGTGCGATCAAAATGCTTCTTCTGCGGTAGCGGATACGGCCTCAGTTGTCTTTTGCGCCTTCCGCAATCCAGTGGCGGAGGAGTTCAAGCTCGGCCGCGGGAAGCGGTGTGATCGAGGAGGTGTCCGGGGGCATCCGGAAGTGAGGCTGATTCGTCTCACAGAGTATGTAGAGCCGGCTTTGATAAGGGCTCCCCGGGATCACGAGAGGCTCTTTTCCCGATACCGTGTGAGAATTCATGAAATTTGCATACGACGAAACATTGATCTTGCCGCGCGCAACATCCGTCCCGTGACACTGTGTGCACCTGGCGTTGAGTATGGGCTGTATTTGTTCCTTAAAACTGACAGATTTTTTACCGCATCCGGCAACGAGAAAGAGAGAGATCACAAGGAGCGGTGTATATCTCATGTTCGGCCTCCAGTAGTAGTGAGTGGATCGGATGCCCGATGGGAAGAAACATACGGAATCCCGGGACAATGTCAAGGCTTGGAAAGAGCGGGATCGAATGATTCAAGCAGGTGGACGGATTCCGGGGAGACGATCTTATCAAATATGTCCTCGTTATGTGAGATCAGGAGGAGCGCGCGTCCCCGGGCGCGCGCGTCGCGCATGAGTCCAAGGACGCGGTCGATGCTCTCAAAATCGAGCGCGCTCAGCGGC
>DATJPH010000251.1:0-2581 GCA_035506475.1 Bacteroidota bacterium
AACGGACCATGGGGGGCGCCGGGGGCGGGCTCCCGGGGCCTTCGGCCATCTCAATTCTGTAATATGCCGCGCCGATCCCGGGAAGCGATGCGTTGAATGAAATCTTCCTCCGCCACTCATTGGGGAGGAGAAGCGATTCGGCGGATTCCTCCTGCACGGGGATCTCGGTGCCGTCAAGTGCAAAGAGCCGGGGATGCCACACACCCTGGAGCTTCGGCACATGGTCGATCATATACTCGAACTCCACGGGGACACTCTGTGCGCCGGGGTTCATATTCAGTACAGTCAAAGGGATCTCGAGATTGCGGTGCGCCCCTTTCGAGAGACCGGAAACGGCGCCCAGCCTCAGCCGCCGGCATGTTTCGGAAGACCTTCCGTAGAGGTCGAGCGCGTCAAGCTCGCCGGATTCGATGGACGACCCGGGGAGTATGTCGTGAAAATCGTTGAAGAGGTGATCGCGCCATGCATCGCCGATCTGCTCTTCCGGGTACTCCTCTCCCTGCGCCCACCACGCGGCAGTCCGCAGGCCTTCCGTCTGCACGATCTCGCCGAGGTTTCGCTGCATCCTCCGCTTCAGCCGCGACATGGACGTGTAGCATCCCGTGAACGTGCGCTGCAGCTCTCCCTCGACAAGGGGGAGCGATCCGGAAATTTCCCGTACGGCATCGTAGAAACGCTCGGTGGAGCTGTGTGTGATCTCCACGCGCGTCTCTTTCTGCGCGAAGTCCGCGATCTGTTCAATCTCCCTTGCGGTCGCGCCGCCTCCATGATCGCCGAGGCCCCAGAACACGGGCGTGTCCCGGTTAAGCCTCAGCGCAAGATCTATCCCTTCCCGGATCCGCTCGACTGCCTTGTTGTGAAACGTATTGTATCCTGCGAAGGGGATCCGGTAGGCGGTCACCTCCGACCCGTCGAATCCCCGCCACCGGTAGAGATCGGAGGGGAGGGGAGTGTCCTTCTCTCCCGGTCTCATGTGGATGTACATCCCGTAACCTGCCTGTGCGAGAATCTGCGGCAGTCCTCCGCTGTGTCCGAATGAATCAAGGTTGTAGGCGACGGCCGGCCGCGCCCCGAAGTGCTTCAGGAAGTAGCGGCGGCCTTCGGCGATATGCCGGATGATCGCCTCGGTCCCCGGCATGTTCACGTCCGGCTGCAGGTCCCATCCTCCCGAGATGCACCAGCGCCCTTCGTCCACGAGCTTCCGGATCTCTTTGAAAAGAGGGGGGTCGTACTCCTCTACCCACCGGTAGAGTATCGCTTCGTTGTGGTTGAAGACAAATGCCGGGAACTCTCTCAGCAGCCGTGCGGCGATGCCGAACGTCGTGATGGCTTCCGATGCTCCCTCGTCCCACCGCCATTGCCAGACCGGGTCGAGATGTGCGTTGCAGATAAGATGAATGACAGGTTTTTTCATGTCTGTATGATGATGAGGTTCTTGCTGTTAACGGTCTCACTTCACTACATTATACGAACTTGAGAGGAATGGATGAAACGCCCACTGCTGACTCCCTTTTTCGTACTTCTGATGTTTTACGTCGCTCCGTTTGTGCCCGCTCAGACACGCTTTTCAGACCCGGGCCGCCCGCCCTCGGCCGGCATCCGGCAGGTGAGTGAACAGGGTGCACCCACCTGGCGGGGGATAAGGAGCGACAGCACCGGGAAGACGCTCGTCATCGAAAACGGACCTCTCGGGCTCCGGATCAACCTGAACGGAGGGTGCTGGATCGACAGCCTCTGGATCGGCTCGAAAAGTCTCGTCTCCTCCGGGAGCGGCGCCTACACCGGCGTGCGGACCGGGGCAAACTGGCACACTTCCCGGAGCCTTCCTGCCGACCCCCGCATTGAAGTGGGGCCGGAGTCCGCGACGATCACCGGCATCCGCTATGCGTGCGGTGACACCTCACTCGTCGAATCGTGGAGGTTTGCACTTGACGGTGAGTCTCTCCTCTGGACGATCGAAAGGACGCTCCCGGTGGCGGTGACGCTCGATGAGAGCGCGTTCCCCGCGTTCGGTTTCGGCTCTATCGACCGGTTCGACGCCGCGCTCCTGGGCAGCGGGGGCGTCGCCTGGTTCAGGCTCTTCAACGACACCGCCCTTGTATACGGCGTGCACACCGACATGCTCACGTTCTGGAAGACCGGCGACGGGAATTGCCTCCGCCTCGGTTCGCTCGCCGGGGAGGGGAGCCCGGCCGTGGCTCTCTCCCGCTCCGGCAGTTCGCTGACATGCGCTTTTTCCAGGTCGCCTTCGGATCTCCGCTGCCTGTACGACTCCACAACGCACCGGAGGAGGTTTGTCCGCGGCACGACCGTGGTCTGGGCGCCCGCGGCGTACCCGGCCGGCTCCTCCACGCAGGTGATCCGTATCTCCGCTCCCGCCTCGCGTGATGAGCTCGACCGGGGGACGTTCCGCGGGATCGACGGGGAGGCGGTCACCTCGATCCTCAACACGATCGCGCGTCTCGGCGTCATCGATGCACGCCTCTACGGCGGCAACAGCTGGCACACCCCGTACGGCCCGATCTGCCTGCACGAGCAGTACATCGCGCAGTTCAACGTTGCGATCGACGATCCGAACTAC
>DATJPH010000252.1:0-2939 GCA_035506475.1 Bacteroidota bacterium
AATCCGGAAAGAGAAATAGGGATATGCTTCTTGCGCTCCTGCTCCTTCTCCCCATGGGCGGTCCCGGCGGCGGACCCCCGGCCGTCGCCCGCCCCGAGGTGAGGGCGGTCCGCCTGACCGGCCCCGTCATCGTCGACGGCGTTCCGGGTGAAGATGCCTGGAGAGAAGTTCCCGTGTTCACCTCCTTCACGCAGCGCGACCCCGTCGAGGGGGGGGAGCCCGGCATGAAGACAGAGGTCCGCGTGGCCTACGACGACAGGGCGCTCTACGTTGCCGCGCGGATGTATGACCCCTCTCCCGATTCCATCGTCGTGAGGCTCGGCCGCCGCGACGTGCTGCAGAATGCTGATCTCTTCCAGGTCTACGTGGACCCCTACCACGACCACCGGTCCGGGTTCTATTTCGGGCTGGATCCCGCGGGGACGCTCTACGACGGAATACTGTACAACGACGACTGGAACGACGATTCGTGGGACGGCGTCTGGGAGGGGAAGGTGGCCAGGGACGATCTCGGGTGGACGGCGGAATTCCGTATACCCTTCTCGCAGCTCAGGTTCCACGAACAGGAGGGACAGGTATGGGGAATCAACTTCAGGAGGGAGATCGCGCGGAGGAATGAGACAGACTGGGTGGTGTTCACGCCCAGGAACGGGAGCGGCTTCGTCTCCCGGTTCGTCGATCTCACCGGGATCGACGGCATACGCCCGCCGCGCGACGTCGAGATCCTGCCGTACGTCACGACGCGGGCCGAGTATCTCCAGCACGCCTCAGGAGATCCTTTCAACACCGGATCCCGCTATGTCCCGAGAGTCGGGGGAGACATCAAGATCGGGCTCGGTTCGAACCTCACGCTTGATGCGACGGCGTACCCCGATTTCGGCCAGGTGGAGGTGGATCCCGCGGTCGTCAACCTGAGCGATGTCGAGACCTACTTCAACGAGAAGCGTCCGTTCTTCATCGAGGGGGCGTCCACGTTCCGCTTCGGCAGGGGGGGAGCCGTCAACTACTGGGGGTTCAACTGGGCGGAACCGGAGTTTTTCTATACGCGCAGGATCGGTCGGGCCCCGCAGGGGAGCGTCCCGGGGGCGGAGTATGTTGACGAGCCGACGGGGACCGACATACTGGGCGCGGCGAAGATATCCGGAAAACTGGGAGAGAGCTGGAATATCGGCGCCGTCCAGGCCCTGACGGGGCGGGAGTACGCGGACATGCAGACCGGCGGAGTCCGCTCACGCCTGGAGGTGGAACCGGCGACATACTACGGCGTTGCCCGGGTGCAGAAAGAGTTTGACGGCGGCCGTGCGGCGCTCGGCGCCGTCTCCACGGTGACCTCCCGGATGTTCCGGGATGACAGGCTCCGGGACGAACTGAACAGCTTCTCAACGGTCGGGGGGCTGGACGGCTGGGCGTTTCTTGACGGCGACAAGACCTGGGTGATGAGCGGCTGGGGGGCGGCGTCGCTGGCGAGGGGGGACCGGGCGAGGATGATCAGTCTCCAGAGCGACGCCCAGCACTATCTCCAGCGTCCCGACGCCGTACGCTACCGGATCGACAGCGCGGCGACGTCGTTCACGGGCTACGCCGGCCGGCTCGTGCTTGTCAAGCAGAAGGGGAATCTCTTCGTCAACTCCGCGGTCGGGGTCATCGACCCCCGGTTCGATAACACAGACCTGGGGTTCCTCTGGCGGTCCGGCGTCGTCAACGCGCACGTCGGCGCCGGCTACCAGTGGACGGAGCCGACGGACTGGTACAGGAGCGCGCAGGCGCTCGCGGCTCTTTTCCAGACCACCGATTTCGACGGGAATCTCACCTGGCGGGGGGTCTACGCACAGGGGTCGCTCCAGCTCCTCGACTATTATCAGCTCCGGCTCGACTATGCCTACAATCCCCGCACCGTCAATCCGATGCGCTCGCGCGGCGGTCCGCTCACGATGAACTGGGCCGGTTATCAGGTCGATGCGGAGATCACGACGGATGTCAGGAAGAATGTCGACCTCGACGTCACATCGTTCCTCTACGACGACAGGGAAACGAGCTGGAACGTCTACGCGATGATCGACGTGAAGCCTTCACGAAGCATCTCGCTCAGTTTCGGTCCCGGGTTCGAGCGGAACGTCGACTTCACCGGCTGGGTCGGCGCGTTCGCCGATCCCGCGGCGGCTTCGACGTACGGGAACAGGTATGTGTTCGCGCTCCTGAACCAGACGACCCTCTCGGCGAACATACGGCTCAACTGGACGTTCACGCCGGAGCTGAGCCTCCAGCTCTACGTCCAGCCACTCATCTCAGCGGCTGCCTACCGCGACTTCCGGGAGCTCGCCAGGCCGCGCTCGTACGAATATGCAGAGTACGGGACGGGCGGTTCCTCCATCACGCTGAAGGACGGGACGTACACTGTCGTGCCGGCGGGAGCGGGGAGCCTCCCGTTCACGTTTGCCGATCCCGATTTCAATCTCAAATCGTTCCGCGGGAACGCGGTGCTCCGCTGGGAATATCTCCCCGGTTCCACGCTCTACGTCGTCTGGACGCAGACCCGTTCGCAGACGGATGTCACGGGGGACTTCCAGTTCAATCACTCGCTGGGACAGATGCTGAACATACGCCCCGATAATATCTTCATGGTCAAGCTCAGTTACTGGTGGAACAGGTGAATGAACATCACAGAGAGGAGACGGCTCATGAAACGCCTGGCGCTTTTCGTGCTTCTGCTATTCCCCCTGCTTGTCGGCGCGGCCCCGCAGGCGGACTTCGCAAAGGAGTTCGCGACGTCGAAAGGGAAAAAGCTCGACATTGATCTGAAAACCGGAGGGGATATCGCCATCAGCGGATGGGACAGGGACGTCGTCTCGGTCAAGGGGTTCCGTGAGGGGCGCGACGGGAGCGAGGCGACTCTCGATATGGAGGAAACCTCGTCCGGGGTCTCCGTCTCCTCCCGCTAC
>DATJPH010000253.1:0-4147 GCA_035506475.1 Bacteroidota bacterium
CGGAGCATGTCGGCCGCGAGCTGGATGTCGTCGATCGCAAGAGTCTCGTACATCGCCGTGCTGTTCTTCCCTTCGAGCGCCATCACCTGTATTGCGTTGTCATAATCATCGCTCCCGGCGATCGCTTTCTCGAATATCGAGGGGTTGGATGTCACACCCGTCACACCATCCTCGTCGATAAGGCGCTCCAGCTCGCCCGAGAGTATCATCCCGCGCCGGATATAGTCAATCCAGACGCTCTGACCCAGGCGCTCGAGCCCCCGAAGCGGATTGAGCTTTCCTGTCCGAGGCTCCTTCATCGTACCTCCTTCTTCGTCCTTAGTACAGTTACAGTTCTTTCAGTGCATTGAACGCCGCGATGGGAAGGGCCGAAATGGGCTCCGGGCCTTCGAGCGCCTCCATGACCGGGCCGATCGCCCGCCCGGTGTCTCCCCCCCCTGCGAGCGCCCGCAGGATGTGGTGTGCCCCCTGCCGCAGCCGCACGGAGTTTGACTGCCTGATCAGCCCCTGGAAGAGCGGGACGAGCCCGTTCCGACCCATCGCAATCAGGCCTTCGCCTGCCAGCCAGCGGACACCCGGGAGCTCATCCTCCAGGGCAAGGACAAGCGCCGCGGCGGAGGACGGGTCGTGGATCTTGCTCAGCGCTCTTGCCGCCTCGCGCCGCGCGTGGTCATGCGGGGAGGCCAGGAGTTCCACAAGCGCGGGGACCGCCTGGCTTCCGAGAAGGATGAGGGCCCTGCACGCCCGTTCGCGCGTCACCGGATCCTCGCTTGCAAGATCACGCGCAAGATCCGGAGCACGGGACGTCATCCCTTCTTCCTGTTTTTTCATCTTCTCCTCCCTCTCCCCCCGGGGAAGCTGTTGATGACTCGGCGGAGCAGATTCATGCCGCGCCGACCCGCCACCCGGATTCACGGTGGTGCTCTTCCACCATCCGGTGTCTCCAGGCCGAAAGGAGGGCGGGGCGCCCGATGTAACCGACGAGCCGGCGGGGGCTCTCGCGTGTGACGACGGGGAGCCGCCCGACGTCCCCGCCAAGCATCCTCTGGGCGGCGTCGCGCAGGAGCTCGTCGGGATAGGCGACGATGAGTTCGCGCGTCCCCGCTTCAAGGACGGTCTCTTCGGCTTCGCGGCCGAGAGACCGGAGAACGTCACCGCGCGTGATGATCCCGATAAGCGTCCCGTCGTTCTCCACGATCGGCAGAGCGTTGTGCCTTGTGACTCCCGCATCCCCCGCCGCGATCCTGTCCGAGAGCTCGCTTACACTGACCTGCGGCCCGACACTCTGCACCTCCGGATCCATGACGTCCTCGACCCGGAGAACCTCCAGGGGATCGACGGCGTACTCGCGCGAGATGTGGAATCCCCGCCGGGCCACTTTTTCCGTCAGTATCGACCTCCGGAGGGCGAGGACCGTGAACGCGTGCGCGGCGATGCAGCTTATAAGGAGAGCGGGAAGCAGGTTCACTTCGTGCGTGAGTTCAAAGGCAAACGTGATCGCCGTGAGAGGGGACCGCATGGTCCCCCCCATCATCGCAGCCATCCCCACGAGCGCCCAGAGTCCGGCGTCCCCCACGGGAATCCACCGGGCTTCCACGGCGCCCAGCGCCCCGCCGATGATCAGGAGCGGCGCAAGGACGCCGCCGGATGTGCCCGATCCGAGCGAAAATGACCAGACAAGGGCCTTCCCCACAAGGAGCGAGAGGAGGACACCGCCGACAACCTCGCCGCGGAGGAGCGACCGGATCACGTCATAGCCGACGCCGAGAACCCGCGGGTCGATGAGCCCCCCTATGCCAACACCGAGCCCCCCCAGAACGGGCCACCACATCCAGTGGAAGGGGAGCTTAGCGAAAAGATCTTCGCACAGGTAGACAAGCGTCGTAAGCATCGTGGACCCTGCGCCTGCAACCAGCCCGACCGCCAGGGCCGCGGCCATGATCCCCATACCGGGAGCACCGTGGGGTGCCATGGGGAATATCGGCCCTTCCCCCAGCAGGGGGATGCGGAGAATGCCCGCGACGACAGAGGAGACGGCGACAGGGATGAAACTCCTCGGCTTCCATTCGAACAGGAGGAGCTCGACGGCAAGCAGGACGGCAGCCACCGGTGTGGCGAATATGGCCGACATACCGCCGGCGGCGCCGGCGACGAGGAGCGTCTTCCGCTCGGCGGAGGAGAGGTGGAAGAGCTGTGCAAAGAGCGATCCGAACGCCCCCCCCGTCATGATGATCGGTCCCTCGGCCCCGAACGGCCCGCCTGTGCCGATGGAAATGGCGGACGAAATCGGCTTCAGGATCGCCACTTTGGCTTCCATGCGGCTCCTGCCGTAGAGGATGGCCTCGAGCGCCTCGGGGATCCCGTGCCCCCGGATCCGGTCCGATCCGTACCGGGCCATCAGGCCGATGATGAGTCCCCCGATCACCGGAACGAGGATCACAAGAGCCCCCAGGTGATGCCCTGTGGGGGAGAGGAACTCGCCGGAGATCTTCTGGTAGAACGCGATGTCCGTGATCACGTTAATAAGCCAGACGAGCGCCGCCGCCACAAGGGCGCTCATCAGTCCCACGACGACGGCCATCAGGGAAAGGACGAGGACGCGTGAGTCGCGCGTAAAGTCGGCAAGCCGGTCTTCGGAACGGGTGTTCATCGGGTTATGTCCTTGTGAGAAAGTCGCTGAGTGTGAGGATGACCATCACGAGGAGCCAGAGGAGGCCCGCGCATGCGGCAGCACGCGTGACACCGTCCGCAGACTTCACATGCATGAAAAACAGGACGACGAGAAGCGCCTTGACAAATGCGATCGTCATCGCGACAACGATGTTCAGCGGACCCATGTCCACAAACGCAAGACCGACCGTCAGCGCCAGGAGCGCGAAGAGCGCCCCCGTGACCCTGAAGTAGACCGCGATCGGTTCCGGTGCTTTCATCGGTACGCCTGCAGCAGGTAGATCAGCGGGTAGAGGAAAATCCAGACGACGTCGACGAAATGCCAGTAGAGGCCCGCCACCTCCACGGGATTGTTGTACCCGGCCGCAAAGCGCCCCCGCGCCGACTGTACGGCCAGGACGCCCAGCGTCACGATGCCGATCGTCAGGTGCAGCGCATGGAACCCGGTCAGGAGGAAATAGAGTATGAAATAGATCTGCGCCGCGCCGGCGTCCGGCCCCCGGTAGCGGAAATCGATCCCCGGGACGAGGTGCTCGCCGAACTTCTCCGCATATTCGACCCCCTTGACGGCGAGAAACAGCGCGCCAAGAAGCATCGTCGATCCCAGGCAGACGAGCGTCCTCCCCCGCCAGCCGTGCTGCGATGCATGCACGGCGAGCGCCATCGTGCAGCTGCTCGTCAGGAGCACTGCCGTGTTGATCCCCCCGAGCAGGATGTTCTGCACATGGCTCGCCGCGGCGAATGCCGCCGGATACATCGTCCGGTACACGATATACGCCAGGAACATGCCGCCGAAGAACAGGACCTCGGTTGCCAGGAAGACCCACATGCCGAGCGTCGCCGCGGTCTTCTGCTGGAGCGGATCATCGAACTGGTGCGCAAGGGAGACAGGGCGTTCATTCACCGGGCGGGCCCTCCTCCTGCACATACATGTAAGGTTCCCCTGTCACGACAGGCGGCTGTTCGAAATTCTCCACGGGCGGAGGGGACGGCGTCTGCCATTCCAGCCCGCTCGCACGCCAGGGGTTCGACCCCGCATGCTTCCCGTGGCGGAGCGACCAGATCAGGTAGACGAACGGGATGAGGTACCCGATCCCCAGTATCGTCGCCCCCGCGCTCGACAGGACGTTGAGCACCTGGAATTCCGGCGGGTACACGTGGTACCTCCTGGGCATGCCGAGATAGCCGAGTATGAATTGAGGGAAGAACGTGAGATTGAACCCGACGAACAGGACGAGCGCCGCAAACTTCGCCCACCCTTCCGGGTAGAGCCTCCCGGTCATCTTCGGCCACCAGTAGTGAATTCCCCCGAGATAGCCCATCACGGCGCCCCCGACCATGATGTAGTGAAAATGCGCGATCACAAAATAGGTGTCGTGCACGTGCACGTCCAGCGCGATCGAAGCAAGAAAGAGCCCGGTCAGCCCCCCGATGGTGAACAGCCCGATGAACCCGAAGGCGTACAGCACCGGGGTGT
>DATJPH010000254.1:0-7351 GCA_035506475.1 Bacteroidota bacterium
GATGATATCGTATCCCCTGTTCCGGGCCACGTCGACCGGGATATTGGACAGAAGCCCGCCGTCCACAAGCTGCATGCCGTTCTTTTCGATCGGCTGGAACAGGAGCGGAAACGTCGCGCTGGCGCGGAGGGCTTCGGCGAGCGAGCCGTCCTTGAGGACGACACGGGTCCCGGACACCAGGTCGGTGGCCACGGCACGGAAAGGAATTTTCAGGTGGTCGAAATCGGGGACCGGATGGTAAAGCGCCTGGAGCGCGCGTGCGCTCAGAAAGTCGGTGAGGCGCTGCCCGCTGGAGACCGCCGAAGGGATCACGGGGGCGAACCCCTGGAAGCGCACGGCGAGGAAACTCCTGTCGCCGGCGATCTTCTGGTCGACAAAGAGCTCCGTCCGCTTCGTTTCCTCGGTGAGCGAGAGGACATCGTCCCACTCCGTCCGGACCGCGAGGGACTCGATTTCCGCGACGGAGTACCCCGAGGCGTAGAGACCCCCGACGATCGCCCCCATGCTCGTTGCGGCGATGAAATCAACGGGGATGTGGTACCGTTCGAGGACGCGCAGGACCCCGATCTGCGCCGTCCCGCGTGCGCCCCCGCCGCTGAGGACAAGCGCGACGCGCGGCCTCTTCAGTTCCCTGTGCGCGATGAGTTCCGGCCGCTCGACGCGGGAATCATCGAAATGCGGCCTGATCGTGATCAGGTCGCCCGCCGCCGCGCTCGTGACGTGCCCCAGCACAAGCAGGGGGAACGCCAGCAGCGCGGACGTAATATATCGGTGCCGCATCGGGGCCGGATGTGTGGAGAGAGAATACAGGGAGAAAAGTAGGGGATTCGGGAGGTAAAATCAATGAGGGACGTCGGCAGAGAGGCGGTAGCGGAGGATCTCCCCCGTCAGTCCGTCGAGAACGTAGAGGACAGTCGCAAAGTAGGCGAGCCCAGCGGGCTGCCTCATCGCCCCGCCGGAGCGGTAGAAGCCGAAGGACTCCTGTTTGAACGTCCCGCGGCTGTTGAACTTGAAGACGCTGTCGAGCGCCGCGTCAGCGACGAAAACGTCGCGCCGCACGTTGTCGACCGCCACGCCGCGGGGGAGGAGGAACCTGTTGGGACGGATGAAGTCGACGCCCCTCTGATCGGGATTGGCCGGATCGAACTTCGGGACCCATCCCTCGAAATCGGACGTCACCTGGTACTGGAGCCAGATCGCGGCGTACGACACACCTTCCGACGACTGCACAAGGAGGAAGTCCTTGACCCCGGGGAATACCGCGAGCCCCGAAGGGACATAGATGTTCGTGATGCCGCTCCCCGTTCCCGTCGTCAGCGCCGGAACGGGCGTGACGAACCTGTCGCCCGCGTCAAAGAGGAGCACGCGCCCGTCGGGATCGATGAAGCTGCTGTTGTCCGGGCCGGATCGCGCCGCGATGTACGTATTGTCGAAGAAGACCGCAATGCCCGGGAACCGCCTCTGCGGGTGGGCCAGCTCGCGCCAGACGGTGTCGATCCGGGATTTCTCCAGGTGGTGCGCCGTATCCGGATTCGACGAGACAAGGTGGACCCGGAATATGGCCCCCACGGTGTCGCCGTTGGGGCCGACGACTTCACCGCCGACGAGGAGATCGAGCCGGAGATCCTGCGTGATGCAGTGCGGGTGGAGCATTGTGCGTGCGCTCATGAGATGCCCCGCCCTGTCCATCATCACGATCCTGTTTGCGCGCGTGTCCGCCACGTACAGGAGCTGGTCGTTGCCGACAAGCACATCCTCGGCACCGGCGAACCCGGTGAACGGCGGGTAGAGCTCAACGTAGGAGGTATCCAGCGCGGTGTCCGGCTGCTGCGGGAGCTGCGCCAGGTCGTACTCCTTCTGGCAGGCCCCGAAGAGGCCCGCCAGAAGGATCAGTATCCCTGTGGCTCCCGTGCGCATGTGTCAGAGTGTAAATGAAAGGCTGATCCGGTGAACCGCACCGAGCCGGCTGTAGTTGGCAAAGGCGTAATCGGCGCCGATGACGCTCAGGCCCATCGGGACGAGGACGCCCGCACCGAGCGTAAAATTCTCCTCCGAGGTCAGATCCTCCCCGAGAAACTGCTGCCCGATCGTCCGTTTGATCCCCGCCCGGAGGAAGAACGTCTTCGCGTAGGAATACTCAAGCCCGAAACGGACGTTCTCCGCATTATCGTTCGGGTGGTTCAGCTGGACCGAGGTGGTCAGCATCTGGTCGTCGGTCTGGAAGGGCTCCATTGCAAAGCCCAACCGGAACTCCGTCGGGACGGAGAACGACTGGAACGTCGAGAGCTGTGTCCCGTCGAACTGCGTGACGGTCCCCTTCGGTGCCACGTCGGACCCGAAATCGGCGATCGCCACAGCGAACCGCGCGCTGCCGAGACCGGTCCAGTACCACGTGCCGATATCGACCATGACCGAGCGCATTTTCAGGACGTCGAGCGTTTCCTCGACGTATTTCACTGTCGCGCCGAAACTGAACTGGTCCGTCATCTTCCGGCTGTAGGACAGCCCGGCGGCAATGTCGCCGAATGTGAAGTAGCGCCCGGTGCCGAACGGCTGGGTTTCCGTGGTGATCTCCATGTCGCGCATATGGAGGGAGGTGAACGAGGCGCCGAGCGCATCCTGGGTCGAGAGATGCCAGACGACGCCGAAGAATTCGTGCTTGATGTCGACGAGGTACTCGGTGTGCGCGGCAATCGCCTGGTCCTGCGTGAACTGGACGAGCGCCGCCGGGTTCCAGTAGAGCGCGGTGACGTCGTTCGCCGATGCGACAAAGGACTCTCCCATCGCAACGCCGCGCGCCCCGACACCGATCTTCAGAAACTGGAACGCCGAGATCCCCGCCCGCTGTCCCCCGAGATTGGGGACAAGCTGGGCCGTTGCGGCCGCGGCACAGGCGGCCAGGAGGGCGAGGAGCGCGATATGGCGCGGGGCGCATCTCATGTCAGAATCGCACGGCCAGGCTGAACCGGATCGTCCGCGGGTTCAGGTACCGGGACGGATCATAGGGGAAGGGAGAGACGTTGCCGGTGAGCTGCGGATAGACCGGGTCGTTATAGCTTGTCGGCGTAGGATCCCCGTATTCGTACGCACGGCCGGTCGCCGGATCGATGATCTGTGAGTTTTTCCTGTCAAGGAGGTTCTGCACCTCGACGCTCGCCACGAGCCGCCCGAATCCCAGGTCGAAATTCTTTTCGAAATTCAGGTCGATCCAGAACCAGGACTGCCCGATCGAACCGTTCACATTGTTGAGATCGCTCACGAACTGCGGGCGCCCGGACGATGCGTCGACCCCGGTGAAAATCTGGGGCGTGTACCGCTTCCCGGACTCGTAGAACGCCCGGACGAAGAGGTTCATGTCCTGCAGGACCCCCACCCCGAAAAGCGGCTGCTCTTTCGGCACGGTGAAGTTGAGGTTCAGCGACACCTGGACCGGGCGGTCCCAGATCAGGTAGCTCTCCTTGATGTTCTCCGGCTGCCCCTGCTGCAGGCGGAAGAGCGACTCATCGGGGGTGGAGCTCTTTCCCGTGGAGATCGAATAGGACCCGGAGAGCGTGCCGCGAAACCAGTCGCCGATCCTCCTGATGTATTCCGCTTCGATGCCGCGCGACCTTCCGTAGTCCGAATTCAGGTACGTGGTGTAGTACTGCGCACCGCCGGCCGCGCCGATGCGCTGGACCGTCGCCTGCGTCACGTAGTCGAATATGTCCTTGTAGTAGGCGGTCACCGTCAGTACATCGTTCCCCGAAAGCTGGTTGCGTATCCCGAGCTCGTACGCCACCGTCGTCTCCGGGTTCAGGTCCGGGTTTCCCACCGGGAGTGACGAGCGGACCGCCGTCCTGTTGAGCTTCGCGTAAACGAACTGGGGCCGCGGAAATTTTGAAAAATGCCCGTACGAAAAGAACAGGGACTGGTTGTCCGAGATCGGGTGGGAGATCCCGAGCCTGGGGCTCAGCCGGGCCTTGAACCGGCGCCCGAAAAGGGAAAACGTGTCGTGCATGTACTGCTGCCGGAGGCCAGGACTGATGATGACGGACGCCGACGTATCGGAGGCGACGTCGTCGACGTACTTGCCCGGCATCCAGTAGTCCAGGCGCGCGCCGAAATTGAGTATCATTCCGCTCATCGTGATGTTGTCCTGCGCGTAGAGCGCCCCCTGGGCCGTCTTCACCGAGTAGATGTCGTTGTCGTAGCCGAGGGGCTTCACCCACGGATCGATCATGTCGATCATCTGCATGTTTTCGAACCGCATCTCGATCCCGGTCTTGAATTTGTTCCTCTCGGTGAAGAAATTCGTGAGATCGAATTTGACCGTATACTCATCCATGAAGTGGTCGGTCCAGACCGTGGGGGACCCGACATCGTAGAATCCGTCCCCGGGGACGACGCCGATCGTATCGGTGTTCTGGTTGTAATACCGGACGGGATATTTCACGATATCCTGGGGCTCGATGTAGGAGCTGAACGGCTTCCCATTGGCGTCCCCCCGGACATGGGCGGTGTACTTGCTCAGCCTCAGCTCGAAAAACGTCTGCTTGCTCAGCGTCTGCGTCCAGGATATCGAATGCTGGATATTCACCTGCGTGAACGTGTTCGCGCTGTCGGGGATGTACTGGAAGAGGAACTGGTATCCCGGGTTCGGCTCGACGTGCTCGAGCGTCGCCTCGATTGTCTGCGTGTTCTGGTCGATCACCACGGACTCATTGTACGTGTATACGATTTTGGAGGTCTGTTCGGGCCTGTACGTCAGCTTCCCCATCCATGAGTAGTTGTTGCTGCGGCGGGGAGAAAACCCCGAGCCGCCTCCCGGGGGGAAGATCGACGAGTAAAGGCCGTTCGGCGCCTCGACCTGGTATCCGCTCACGCGGTTGTCCGCGCCGACCGTCTCCACCCAGCGGGTGTACCCGTCGGTGAGGTTCGCGTAGACCGTCGCAAAGAAGCTCATCTGCCCCGGAATTTGCACGCCAAGGGCGGGGAGGAGCGTCGTCGTCACCGGTTCCGGGCCGCTCACCGTTGCATTGTAGATGTCGGTGTTCCAGTTCCCGCGGTATGCCGGGTTGCCGGGATGGTCCGTTTTGTACGAGAATGTTCCGGCATATTTGTCCGAGCCCTCCCGGGTCGTGATGCTCACGATCCCCGAAGTGGCCTGGCCGTATTCGGCGTTGTACCCCCCCGTGATGACTTCCGCATCCTGTATCGACTCGGGGCCGAGCTGAAGACCGAATCCGGTTCCGGCCAGAGGATCCTGGACGGAGATGCCGTCCACAAGGTAGGCGTTCTCGGAGGCGCGCCCGCCGCGAATATGTATCTCGTTATCGGCGAGGACAACCCCGGGCTGGAGCGAGACAAGACCCTGGACATCCTGGACGGCGGCGGCCTGGATATCAGCCTGCGCGATGTTCCGCTTGCTCGAGGTCTCTTCGATATCGAAGAGCGGTTTCTCCCCCACAACGACGACCTCCTGCCCCACCGCGAGTATCGTCTCTTCCATCCGGGCCCGAATCGTGGCCGTCTGCCCGGCCACCACGTTGACGTTCGTGAACTGAACGGTCTTGTACCCGAGAAGGGAGACTTCAAGCACGTAGACCCCGGGGTTCACTTTTTCGATCTTCACGTTGCCGTCGAAGTCGCTCGACCCGCCGTAGTAGGTCCCTTTGACCGTCACGTTCGCACCCGGGAGGCCTTCGCCGGTCTTTGCATCGACCACCTTCCCCTGTATGCGTCCCTTATCCGCCGGCTGCACGCCCTGGGCGAACGCCCGGGCGCACGCCGCGAGGAGGCAGACGAGGACCCCTATGTGGACGGCAACGCGCATCAGAATCTTGCCCTGTTGACCTTGTGGAGCGGATTGAATTCCTGAATGAACACCCTGTTGAAAAATGCCTGGAGACCCTGCGGGTTCCCGTACGTCGTATTGTCAAGCAGGTGGAGCGGGAGCCCGACGAAGACAATCGTCCGCTGGCCGTCGACGGCCGCGATATTCGGCTCCCCGATGTACCTGGGAGGAGTATTCGCCGTGTCGGGCTGCAGGTGATACAGGTAGCGCGCGTCCGAGCGCCTGTAGATCGGCCGCATGAACACGAAGTGAAACGGCGTGCCGTTGTCGATGAACGCGAGCTGCGGGTAGAGCGCGCCGCTCCCCGAGCTGTCGGCGAAGACACGGTAGTTCACGGGGATCCTCGTATCCCCGGGCGCGGGGCGCGGCGTGAACGGCGCGCTGCTGATGCTGTCGATCGGCGCAAAGTCCTTGAACGCGGCGCGGGGGTCGAGCCCGCTCTGAAACGTCGTCGAAAAAAGAACCTTTCCTCCGTTCTGCATGTACGTGAAGAGCGAAAGCTGCGCCGTCCCCAGGCTCGGGTACTGGTCCGTATACCAGAAAATGTAGTCGTACAGAAGGAACGTCTGAATCAACGCCGGGTCAACGAAGGGAGGTGTGAAGGGGCCCGGCTTCCCGTAGTTCTTGTCGGCGGCCGTGAGCCCCGCACCGATGTTCAGCATGTCAACCTGTGTGAACTGTCCCCCCGGGATGTTCGCGAGGTTGTTGACGTACGTGGAAAGTGCCTGTGTCCCGTCCGAGTTGATATAGTCGTTGACGATCAGGAGCCTGCCGCGCGGTCTCCTCACGAACCACCTGTCCGTCCCCGAAGGCATCGTTATCGCGGGACTGTACGCTCCGGCGACGTCTTTCACCTGGACGAAGAGAACGTTCGACGCGTCGAGCCGGAGGCCGGGGATCTGGCCGAGCAGGCGCCTGTTCAGGAACGAGCCGCTGTACACGTCGGCCGGGACGGGCGTTCCCGGTACGGGGGATGCCGCGTCGCTCCTGTTCCTGGGAATGACAAGCGTTATCAGCGAGTCACGCAGGGAGAGCGTGAACCAGTTCGACGGGTTGCTCGTATCGTTGAGCGCCATCCGGTAGGACCGGAGCGTCGAGTTCCCGTCGGGATCGCTCGCCGTCCACGAGAAGGTGGCAGCGGTGTATGTCGTATCCGGCTGCTTGAGCGGGAGGGTCTGGTCGGTCGGGTTCGGCACAAAACTGATCGACGGAGGGGAATTCAGCACGGGGAATGTGAGCGTCGTTCCCGCAGGGTCCATCGAACCGGCAAGACCGTCGAGCCGGATGTCGCCCCCATCGAATACCCCGTCGTCGTTGACGTCCCAGTATGCAAACGGAGAGATCCGGATTGCTGCGCGCTCCGGAACCCCCGCGAAGAAATTATCAACCGCCCGGACGGTGACCGCGAACCGACGGAACACCGTATCCAGCGGAAAGAGGATCGTCGTGTCGGTGGCCGACGTCCAGACATACCGCATCGTATCGGGAACCGGGGGGGACGTTACGGGGATCTCGACG
>DATJPH010000255.1:0-6478 GCA_035506475.1 Bacteroidota bacterium
CCTGTAATGGGCGATGTCAGACCAGAACGTGTACCCCGCGCCCGCCGATGTCGGCGGACCGGCGGGGGCGTTCACCACGCTCCCGTACGGCGCCATACCCTCCGGGTTCGCCTTCCGTGCGACGATGCGCATATGGTCCTCCTACGGCGTTATCCTGAGTATCGTTATCGTCCCCCCCGTGAGCGGGAGGCGGTCGAGCGTGAGCCCGCCGGGGGATGATGTGAACGCGGTGTACGCCGAGGCATTCCCCAGCTCGTCATAGGCCGTCATGGCCGTGCATTTCTCCATCGGGAGTGTGATGCTGATCTCTTCCCGGCGCACGTCGGCGAGGTTCCCGGCCCCCTCCGGCACCGCTTTCCCCCGGATGTGCGTCCGGAGCCAGGCGACAAGGGCGATGGAGCTGTCCTGCATCCTGAATGCATGAACCTCGCTTTCGGATCCTATCGTCCTCGTGACGCGCGTCTCGGCGTCCAGCGGCCGGTTCGCCCCCGCGAAGAACCTGTTGAAAAAGGCGAGCGCATACTCGGCAGGCTTCGGCCTGTGCGCGAGAGAGTCCACGCCCAGGTACCAGTTGTTGTGGTCGCCGATGACGTTCTCCCCCGGGGTGAGATCGTTGATCCTGTACCAGGCGATCGCGGCCATCTTTCCCGTCGAGAGGAGAAGCGTCAGCGTCCGCCAGAGCGCAACCGCCTGGTACGCGGGGGTGTGTTCGTAGGCGTACGTCGCATGGTACGAGTCGGAGACCCTCCCGTCCGGCCCGCGCAGCGTGCTGTACCCGACCTCGGCCATCCAGAGCGACTGGCCCCTCCCGTAACGGGCGATGATCTCCGAGAGCGTGTTGACGTACGGCACCACGGCTTCGAGCGGCTCCCCGCTCCAGGTTTCATAGTAGCTGTGGCAGTTGACCACGTCGACGTACGGGCTGATGCCGTAGTCGCGGAAGAGCGACAGCGTGAAGTCGGTGTGCCCCGCAAGCCCCGCCAGGACGATCTTCGCACCGGGATCCGCCTTCCGCACGGCCTGCACGCCGATCTTCGTCAGGCGGGCAAGGTCCGCGGCATTTCCCGACCAGAATTCCCTGATGTCGGGCTCGTTCCAGAGTTCCCACGTCTTGATCGAGCCGCGGTACCTGGTCACCAGGGCTTCGACGAACACGCCGAACTCATCGTAGTCCTTCGGCGTGTGGTTCCAGTAGTTTGACGTGTCCCCGGTCGAGTTCCACACCGGCGTATAGCAGACGTACGGGATGAGCGTGATCCCGTTCTCCCTGACCGCGATCCTGACGAAATCGTCCCAGAACCCCCAGCGGAAATTCCCCTTCCCGATCTCGATGCCGTCCCATCCGAAGGCTACGCGGAGCACGCTGACGCCCGACCGCTTCAGCGACGCCATATCCCCCCTGATCCCTTCGATCGTCGTCGATTCTTCCGGATAGTCCTCGCAGAGCCCGACCGGGACGTGGAACATGACTGCCCCCGCGGGGCGCAGGAGCCTTTCGTAGCCGGGCGGGAGGCCCTGCTGCGCCGGCGACCGGGCGCCTGAGAGGAAGAGTGCGAGAATGGAGAGGGAGAGGATCCGTTTCATGCGTGGTTCCTTATGATAGTACTCCGTTTGCCCTGCGCCGGATGCCGGCAGTGTCAGTCGAACGTGACGCCCGAGACAAGTATGACGTTTGCATACGGGCTCGCCTCTCCGGTCCGCACGAACGCCGTCGTCATGCCGTTCGCGGTCAGGCGCTTGAATTCCTCGTGGGGGACCTTTGTGACGGTGATCCCCTCGAGGAGCCGGCCGATCTCCGCAAAGACGCGCGGGTTGGACTTCTCCATTTCGCCGGCCACGATCGCCGACTCGAAGCAGCCTTCCTCCAGGACCGCCCTGACGGTGTCGACGAACCGGGGGATGTTCGCCGTGAGTGCGAGGTCGACCGATTCGGCGGTCCGCGGGATGGGGAGGCCGCTGTCACAGATCACCAGCCTGTCCGTGTGGCCGAGCGAGGCAATGATTTTCGAAAGCGATGAGTTCAGTATGCCATGTCGTTTCATGTGCCGTTCTCCGGAAAATGTACGGGCTCCCCGGAAAGGGGAGGTCAATCCAGGAACCTGCGAAGCTCGCGCAACGTCGGCATCGAGCCCTGCGCCCCGGGACGGGTCACGGAAAGCGCCGCCGCCGCGTTGGCAAAGGAAACGGCGTCACCGACGGGACGCCCCTGCGCGATCGCAAGCGCGAACGCGCCGTTAAACGCGTCACCGGCCCCCGTCGTGTCCACGGGTTTCACGCGCCGCGCCGCGAAGCGACGGGCGGAGGTCCCGTCGACAAAGAGGGCACCCCTCTCGCCGAGCGTGACCACGACGTTCTTCACACCCCGCGCCAGGAGGGCGCGCGCAGCGCGCACGGTCGCAGGGATTCCGGCGACCGGCAGGCCGGAGAGCTGTCCGAGCTCGGTCTCGTTCGGCGTCAGGTAATCCACGAGCGCCAGCAGACTCCGCGGGAGAGTCCGGGCCGGGGCGGGATTCAAGACCACCACCGCCCCGCGCGCATGCGCCATCTCCGCCGCCGCGCGCACGGTGACGAGAGGAATTTCAAGCTGCAGGAGGACCACGCGCGCGGCGTCGAACGCCGGCCGTGCCCGATGCACGTCGGCGGGGCGCAGATGCATGTTTGTCCCCGAGACGACGATGATCTCATTCTCCCCGTTTCCGTCCACGGTGATCAGCGCGGTCCCGGTTGGGGCGTCACCGTCGACTAGGAGACGGCCCAGGCGCACGCCGTCCTGCTTCATCCCCCGGGAGAGCGTTTCCCCGAAAAGATCATCGCCGATCTTTCCCAGGAACAGGACATCGCCCCCCAGCTTCGCCGCGCACACAGCCTGGTTCGCCCCTTTTCCCCCGGGGTACATGCCGAACCCCTCGCCGAACACCGTCTCACCGGGAGCCGGGAAGCGCCGGGCCCTCGCGACGAGGTCCATGTTCGCGCTGCCGACCACCAGTATCCCCTGCTTCTTCATTTCACCCCCACGCATTACTTCCCGTGCGCCAGCGTATAGATATGCTCGTGGCGGATGCACGGCTCCCCGAGAAGCCCCGACGGCCGCCGCACCCCTTCAAGCAGATTGATAAGCGTATTGGTGACGCGCAGCTCGATCCGGTTCGTGCCGGGGCGCAATTCCCCCGTGAGCGACAGCCTGTAGGGATGCCACGGGAGCACTTTCTCCCCGCCGCCGTTGACGGCGACCTCCAGGAGATCGTCGCCGCAGGCGACCTCGAGCGTCAGGCGGCCCCGCGCGTACGCCTCCGGGACCTCGACCTCCGCCGCGTACACGGCGGTGCCGGAAAAGAAGGGAAACCCTTTCGACGCCAGGTCGCCCGCCGTCATGACCGCCGGCGTCGGCACGATCTGCAGGATGCCCCCGGTCTCCTCAAGCGCGAAACCGCCGACAAGCCTCACAGGATCGAGCAGGCCGTCGGTTCTCTTTGCGGCGATGAGCCTGATCGCGATCACGTTCCGCCCCGTCCGGAAGTAGCGCGCCACGTCGATCTCCATGATTTCCGCATCGAGCGAGCTTCTTCGCCCCTTCCCGCGGACCGGCTCGCCGTTGATGTACAGGTCGTGGGCCTTTCCGCTGAACCCGTCGACAAGCAGTCTCAGGTCGGGCGGGACGAACGCCGCTTCCGCCTCGAGCCGGTACCAGAGCGTCACGGGGTACTCCGCCGCGGTGCGCTCCGCGGGGAGCTGCATTTCCCAGGCGCCCGGCTTCACGGCGAGCCATCCCCGGTCGTCGAGGTCAACCTGCGCCGCCTGGCGGCGCCCTCCGGGGGGATCGCCCACGAGCATCCTGAACGAGGAGAGAAGGAGGGCATTGTCCCCCCCGAGGCGGAAATTCCACTTCTGCGGGAACGGAAGCGGCCGCAGCGGCCGTTTCGCCTTCGCCTCGAGGCGCCTGTTCCCGGGGGAGAGAAGGGCATACGGGCGCTTCGCAAGCGCACCGGCGGAACCGACAAGCGTCTTCCCGTCGAATGTCATCACGTCGAGATTCGTTGCGGCGACATGGAGCGGAAGGGGGCCCCGCCGGAACACGATCACGCGCGCGCCCGCCGGGGGAAAATCGAGCGTGACGGCTGTCCGCCCCTTTACCGCGCGATAGACCGGGACCGGTGACATCTCCCCTGTCGAGAGGTCCCACGCCTCCGGCACACCTTCGCCGAGGAACGAGACCGCGACGTTCTTCTTCTCTTCCAGGCTCGTGTTCGCAAGGAAGTAAACCTCGTGATCGTCCTTGATCCTGTGGAGATAGAAGACGTCCTCCTCGCTTATCGTGACGTCTGCCTTCACGCAGCGCCCGAGCAGATCGGCGAGTTTCTTCTTTCCCGAACCGTTGTGCAGCCCCGGGCCGGTGAAGACGAAGACGTTCCCCTTCCCCTTCTTCCTGTGAAGCCCGACGCTCCCCCCCCCGCCGGACGCCGCGCCGGGCTTCAGGGGATCCATGCCGAAAAGGGACCGGACAGGTCCGGCCGCGCGGTCCTTCGCCGCGACGGCGGCCGGTTCCCCTGTGCGATCCTCAAGGAACTCGTGCGGGAGGAGCGTGTCGCCGATCAGCGTCCCGCCGCCGGCGGCGAATTTCTGCAGGAGATTGAACGTCCCCCGCTTGATGTGCGTTACGGGGGGGAGTATAAGCGCCTCGTACGTTTCGTCCCTGAGGGTGATCTTCCCGCCGTCGACGCCCGCGCCGGCCAGGACGTCCTCGTCGACGTAATCGAAGTCATAGTGAAGCCGCAGGAGCGTGTCCGTCAGGTACGCAAAGTCCCGTTCTGTGAGGCTGGTTCCCTCGGTCGGCGTTTGCGGGAGGTAGTTTGCCCAGATGCTGTTGATCGGGTAGAGGACGAGGATGCGGGCGACGTGCCTTCCGCCGGAGAGGAGGTGGCTCGCGCGGGCCATGTAGCCCGTAAAGCTGTCGTAGCGGTGCCACCAGGTGTGATGGTAGAACTGTGACGGGGGCCAGTCCCGTTTCCGCTCTCCCTCGATCGAATAATGGTACCCGTGGTTGTTGAAGAGGTTGACGCCGAGGACGTACTCCCAGTTGGCGATCCATTTCATACGCTCGAGCGTGCAGTCCCAGTACGCCCCCCCCATCGACTCGCACAGGAGCCGCGCGCTGCCGAACTGGTGCGCTGCGGAGCTCGCGATCTTGAGCGCCACATGCTCGGCGGGCTCCCGCGCCGTGCCGACCTTCGGGTAGAGGTGGTCGACGCCGATCACGTGGAACTTCTGCAGGTACTTGAAGAGGTTCCCCTCGCACCGCGCGTGCATGCGGAGCCATTCCTCGAACAGGAGGTGCCCGGTGAAGAGGACGCCGTTCTTCTCGCACCAGGTCCTGATCTGCCCGTAGTACGTCTCGGCGTATTGCTCGGTCAGCGTCCGCCAGAAATCGTACCGGACGCGCGCGGTCTTCTCCCCCATCGGGAGGTAGAGCGCCGGGAGCCAGGGCCTGAGGTCGTACCCCCGCTTCTCCCGGAAGATGCGGAACATCTGCGTGGTCCACGGTATGACCCAGTTGTCGATGCCGACGTGGTAGTAGTGCATCGCCGGCTCGTCCGTGTAAAAGCCGGGCACGGTCCCGCCAAATTCCCCGCCGACGGCCTTCCGGTACTTCTCGTGCGTGAATTCGATGAACCGTTGTGTCGATTCCGGGTTCAGCGTGTCGATATAGTAAGGGACGTCCTTCTGGAGGAAGTAGAGGAGGCGCCACTTCCCGGGAGGCGCTTCCCAGGGGATGACGCGCTCGAACGAGAGGTTCTGCGTCAGGTCGATCGGGTGCGTGATGCCCGTCTGAAATTCCTCCTCCGTGCACCCGAACGCCGCGACCGGCCAGGAATCGCCCGTGTTGACGTAGCGGTTGTCCGTCGCCTCCAGGAACGTGAAGAGCGGGCCGTCGACCTGCAGCGCGACAAGCTCGAGGTACTTCTGCCTGAGGTGCGGGAACTCCCGCGGGACGCTCCGCTCGGCGGTTCCGCTCGGCCAGTTCATCTCGTCGTAGACCCAGACGTCAAGCCCGAGATCCTTCCCCCTGGCAACCGCAAAGCGTACTTTTCTGAACCAGGCCTCGGAGAGGTACGGAACCTTCAGCCCGAACCGCCCGTGGATGAAAACCCCGGGGATCCCCCGGGACTTGTACTCGCGGAGCTGCCACTCCATCTCCTTCTCGTTCATCTCCCCGTTCCAGAACCAGAACGGCAGTATCCCCATCTCCGGCGGGGGGTGCAGGAAGCTCTCCGCTGTCAGGGTTCTGCCGTTCATCGCGTCGCGCGCAAATGCCATGGATCCTCCGTGTCGGGAAGCGGCCCCCGGGGGGATGCGGGGCCGCCGATTCAGTAAGCGATGCTCAATGTAAGACGGTGAGGCGACTGGAGATACGCGTAGCTCACGAACGAGTAGTCCAGGCGCAGTGTCACGTCCGCGAGCTTTTGTTTGAGACCGATGCCCG
>DATJPH010000256.1:0-3444 GCA_035506475.1 Bacteroidota bacterium
GCGACACCTCCTTCACAAGGGAGGAGATGCAGGTCCTGAAATCATACCAGCTCCTCTCGGCCAAACCGATGCTTATCGCGCTGAACCTCGACGAGTCGCAGCGCGCTGCCGCCTCCCAGATTGTCTCCCGGGCCTCGGAAGGGAAGAAAGGCGCCAATACGGGTGCGCTCTCGTTTTTCGGCAAGATCGAAATGGAGCTCTCCGAGCTCGGCGAAGAAGACGCAAAAGCGTTCATGGAAGAGTACGGAATCACGGAATCCGCGCTCAACACGCTCATCCGGGAGGCCTACGCGCTCCTCGGGCTGCAGTCGTTTTTCACCGTCGGGGAAGACGAGTGCAGGGCATGGACCGTCCGGCGGGGGGCAACGGCCCAGGAATCGGCCGGCGTCATCCACTCCGACTTCATTACCTCGTTCATACGTGCGGAGGTCGTCGGCTACGACGATTTCATCGCCCAGGGAGGATCGTTCGCCAGGGCCAAGGAGTCGGGCCGGTGGAGGCTCGAGGGGAAGGAATACGTCGTCAGGGACGGCGACATCATGACGATCCGGCACAGTTGACGGTCTACCCACCTTTCGGATCGCCCGCGCCGCGACCGTCCATCGTCGCGTCGACGGAGAGTCCGCCCCCGCCGGCGATCAGGAGAAAGGCCGCACCAAGGAGCATCGCGTAGTCGACGCGCGACTCGTGCGCGAATATCCAGAATCCCTTCGACAGGAGAAGGGGGATTTTTGTCGTCCCGATTGCCACGAGGATATTGACAAGCATGACCAGCGACGCCGCCCGGGTCAGGAGGCCGGCGAGTATCAGGATCCCGCAGAGGATTTCAAAGAACCCGACGAACGGCGCACTCAGCTCAGGGACCGGGATGCCGATCTTCGCGAACCGGCCGATGCCGAGGTCCGCCGCGAAGAGAAATTTCTGTATACCTTCGGAGAGGAAGACCGCGCCCACGACGAACCGCACAAGGATCACCGAGCGCGGGGCGCCCGTCGACACAACTTTCCGGAAGAAGGACATTGCACCATGCTCCAGTGTGGGGGTTTGCTTCGCTTCGCTTCGCTCGCAATCCGCTCGCAATCCGCTCGCAATTCCGCTCGCAATCAAGATAGGTGACTCTCCCGCGAATTTCAAGGCGGCGGGCGCTACGCCCCCCCGGCGGGGTTGATTATGAGCGCGAATCCTTCTAGCTTGGGGGGTCTTCACACTCACAGATGAGCCCGCACGTGCCAGGACAGTCCCAGCCGGGAAGAAACGCCCTCCCTGCATCGATGCCGCCCGACCCCGTCGAGCGGTACGTTCCCCTCCTCTTCAAGATCGCCGTCTACGCGATACTCACGGTTTTTTTCTTCCAGGCGCTCGACGCGTTCTACGAGTACCGGCCAGGGATGCGCTGGGGGACACTCCTGTTCATCGTCCGCACGTTTACGTTCCTCCCTCTCCATGAAGGAGGTCATTTCATCTCCATGTTCCTGGGGAGGACGCTGTACGTCCTGGGCGGATCGTTCTGGCAGATCGTCTTCCCCCTCCTCTGGTTCATCATCGCGCTGCGCCAGCGGTCGCAGGTCTTCCCCTTCCCCCTCTTCTGGACCGGCGAGAACATGATGGACGTCAGCCTCTACGTCCGCGATGCCCCGGGGAGAATGCTCCCGCTGCTTGGCGGAGACAAATCCGGCCATGACTGGCACTACCTGCTCACGGCCTGGGGATGCATGGACGACGCGGGGACGATCGCGGACATCATGTACTACTGCGGGGTCGCCGTCTGCATCGCCGCGATCTGCACGGGGGTCGTCATGGCGGTGATCGCGTTCGTCCGTTCCGGCAGCCCGGGACCGGCTTTCGCCCCTTCAGGCCGGGCAATGCCGCCGCGGCTGCAGGACGATATCGACAGGGAAGTCAGGAAGATCGAGGGACTGCCGGAAGATTCACCGCCGTCCGGCGATTGAGCGTCAGCCCCAGGAGGAGCCAGAAGGCAAGTCCCAGGACGGACGTCGTGACGACGGATCCCACAAGCCCGAACGCCGCAAGAGAAAGAAAGAGGAACCCCGCTTCCCTCCCATGATCAGGGGATTTTTCCCTCCACCTCCGGAACGCGCCGCGCAGGCCGCAGGCCACCCCCCAGAGGAGAAGCCCGCCCAGCGCCGCCGCCGCCAGCGGACCGCTGTCGAGCCACGTTTCCAGCAGATCGTTGTGCCATGAGGACGGGGCGCGGTTCATGAACCGCCCGCGGGCCTCCGACGGGAGGACCCGCTCGAACGACCCCGGACCGAAACCGAACAGGGGAACGTGTCCCGCCTGGCCCATCCCCTCCTCCCAGACGACGTACCTGTCGATGGGGTTCCCGTGAAGGACCCACCCCAGCTTGTCGGTGAGCGCCGCGGGGCTCAGCAGGAGGCACGAGCCTGCCACACATACCCACGCCGCAAGGAGCCGGGGGCCGGCACCGGCGAACCTGACGCTCCCCACGGCAGCCAGAGCGGCAACGGGCGCGCGCTCCGCGCTCCAGATGAGCCCCGCGGCGATCAGGACAAGGGGAGCGGCCAAGGCGAGGAGCGACGAAGGTGGGAGCCCGGATTGAACGATGAACGCGCAGGCGACCGTCCCCGCCAGAACAAGAAGGTCGGCAAATGTGGTGAGCCCCGTCAGGAGCAGTGGGGCCCCCGTGTGAGGAAGGAGAGCGTTCATGATGAGCGCAAACGCCGAGGCGGCGGCGCCGCTTGAGACAAAGAGGAGACCCGCGACACCGAGTGCCCGTCGTTCGATCGGAACGAGAAGTGCGGCGGGAAACAGGAGCGGGTGCCAGAGGAGCCCGGCGTGCGCGTACAGGGGGGCGCCCGAGGCAAATATCGAGACAGAGACGGCACCCGTGTAGACGATCAGGAGGAGGAGCGCAAAGCGGGGAACATTCAGGCCTCCGGAAGAGCTCTCGCGCCGGAGGGGATCGCCGGTCAGCCCTGCGGCGGCGGTCACAAGAAGAAGTACGCCGGCAATCTCCGCAAGCGCGGTGGACCAGAACGCGAGAGCGCCCATGACGCCGGCAAGCACGACGAAGAGATCACCCCTCATCAGGAGTGTTGGACCGCGCTCTCCCGCCTCCGGGCTCAGGACCGTATGAGACCTGCGAGGTCCCGTCCCGTGTACGTCGCGGGGGACGCGATAAGCCCCCGTGCGGCGTCGACTTTCCCCCATGTGTTCCAGAGGAGAACGCCCCTCACACGCCCCTGCTTCAGGTAGTAGACGACCCCCTCGCGGAACTCCTCCTTCCAGTCGGCCACCGTCTCCAGCGCTGCGTCGAGTTCGCCGACGGCCTCGTACCCGAGGTCGAACATGTCGGAGTAAAAGAACGGGATGTGATCGTACGGAACGCGCTCCCTCGCCATGTTCCGCCCCGCGGTCAACCCCATCGTCCTGGCGTTGTCTTCATGCTCGATCCTCACGTTG
>DATJPH010000257.1:0-3536 GCA_035506475.1 Bacteroidota bacterium
TGCCGCCCGCAAAGGGCTGCTCGCTCCGTTGATTGAACGGGGATGGAGAAGGGGTTGAAAGTTCACCTAAAACTTTATAGTTTGGGCACTCCCCCCCGTCTCGTCACAAATAATCCAGTCATTTCGTGAGGATGGTATGTCTGAGTATGTAAAGAACCTGATGGCTCAGGTGAAGGCGAAGAACCCAAGTGAACCAGAATTTCACCAGGCCGTGCAGGAGGTCGCCGAATCACTCGACCTCGTGCTCGAGCGTCATCCCGAGTACCGTTCCGCCAAGATACTCGAACGGATGGTTGAACCGGAACGGGTCGTGATGTTCCGGGTCCCCTGGGCAGATGACCAGGGGGAGATACACATTAACCGTGGATTCCGGATACAGATGAACAGCGCGATCGGACCGTACAAGGGGGGACTCAGGTTCCACCCTTCCGTCCATCTCGGCATATTGAAATTCCTCGCATTCGAACAGGTATTCAAAAACAGCCTCACCTCGCTCCCGATGGGGGGGGGAAAAGGGGGATCGGATTTCGACCCCAAGGGGAAAAGCGACAACGAGGTGATGCGCTTCTGCCAGAGTTTCATGACCGAGCTCTTCCGGCATATCGGGGCGGACGTTGACGTCCCTGCCGGGGATATCGGCGTCGGCGGCCGCGAGATCGGCTACCTCTTCGGCCAGTTCAAGAGGCTGACCAAGGAGTTCTCCGGCGTCCTGACCGGAAAGGGGATCAACTGGGGGGGATCGCTCATCCGCCCCGAGGCGACGGGCTACGGCGTCGTCTACTTTGCCGAGGAGATGCTGAAGACAAAGGGACTGTCGTTTGACGGCACGACCGTCGCGGTCTCCGGGTTCGGCAACGTCGCCTGGGGAGCGGTGGAGAAAGTCACGGAACTCGGCGGGAAAGTGATCACGCTCTCCGGCCCCGACGGCTTCATACACGACAAAGACGGTATCTCCGGCGAGAAGATCCACTACATGCTCAAGATGCGGGCAAGCGCACGGGACGCGGTGAAGGACTATGCGGACAAATTCAACGTGCCGTTCTACCCGGGGAAGCGTCCGTGGAGCGTTCCTGTCAACGTGGCTCTCCCCTGCGCAACGCAGAACGAACTCGACGTGGCCGATGCGCGCGAGCTGATCAAGAACGGGTGCAAATGCGTGTGCGAGGGAGCGAACATGCCCACCACGCTTGAAGGCGTGAAGGTCTTCCTTGACGCCCATGTCCTGTACTCCCCCGGCAAAGCGTCCAACGCAGGCGGGGTCGCGACATCCGGGCTGGAGATGAGCCAGAACAGCATGCGGCTCCCCTGGCCGAAGGAAGAAGTCGACCACAGGCTCCACCAGATCATGAAAAACATCCACCAGACCTGCGTGGAGACTGCCGAAAAGTACGGGACTCCGGGAAACTACGTCAGCGGAGCGAACATCGCCGGATTCCTCAAGGTGGCCGATGCGATGCTCGACCAGGGGCTCGTCTAAGCCTCTCACGCACTCCGCCTCCCGTCCTCCCCTGTGGACCGGAGAAGGCGTTACCCAGACGCCTTCTCCGGATTCGTTCACGGGGTTCACCCTTGCAGGTGAACCCGTATTGCCGTATAATGCCATCAACGTATCTGATCAGCGTTCTTTGGAGAGCTTCCCCGGATAACGGGTTCCCCGACGATCGGATGCGTTTTTTTTGTGCCCCCCTTACCTGCACCTGGAACGCTGTTCCATGGACAGAATTGACCATCTTCAAATCGAGGACATCTACGGAAGCCGGCTGAAATCCTTCCAGCGGCTGATGCATTTCAAGATCAGGGATATCCTCCTCGTCGCCAGCCTGTACGACAACTACCTGTTTGAGGAAGACGGGCGGCTCTATGAGCTGATCCGCCAGGAATTCCAGGTCCTGAACCTGAGCCAGCCCCCCGAGATCACGCACGTGACGAGCGCCGCCGAGGCGATCGACCTCCTCCAGGGGGAGGAGCACTTCGACCTCATCATCACGACGCTCCATATCGAGGACATGAACGTTGTCCGGTTCGCCCAGAAGGTGCGGCAGGCCGGCAACAACGTCCCGATCGTCCTCCTGGCGTACGACAACAGAGAGCGCCGCGAGCTCGTCAACAATTACGACACGTCGATTTTCGAGAGGATCTTCATCTGGCAGGGCGACTACCGCCTCCTGATCGCCATCATCAAACACATCGAAGACAGGAGGAACGTCGAGAGCGACACGCTGAGCGTCGGCCTCCAGTCGATCATCCTCATCGAAGACAACGTCAGTTTCTACTCGTCGTACCTCCCGATCATCTACACCGAGATCCATCTCCAGTCACAGCGCCTGATCTCCGAGGGGCTCAACCTCTCGCATCGCTTCCTCCGCATGCGGGCACGCCCGAAGATCCTCCTCTGCACGAGCTACGAGGAAGCGCTCGCCTATTTCGAGCAGTACCAGGATTTCATCCTCGGCATCATTTCGGACATCAACTTCAAGCACAACGGGGTGAAGGATCCCGAGGGAGGATTCAGGTTCGCCCGGATGGTCAGGAGCAGGCACCAGGACATCCCGATCCTCCTGCAGTCGAGCAACGCCGAATTCGCGGAGAAGGCAAAGGAACTCGGCGTCGGGTTCCTGCAGAAGGGCTCCCCCCGGTTGCTCCACGACCTGCGCGGGTTCATGATGGAGCATTTCGGGTTCGGCGATTTCATCTTCAGGACGCCCGACGGAAAAGAGGTCGGCCGCGCCACCAACCTGAAGACGCTGGAAGAACAGCTGCACCACGTCCCGGACGCGAGCATACTCTTCCACGCGGAGAGGAACCATTTCTCCAACTGGCTCAAGGCCAGGACAGAGTTCTGGCTGGCCCACATGCTCCGTCCCCGCAAAGTGTCGGACTTCCCCTCCGCCGCGGAGCTCCGCGCCGAACTTATCCGCTCGCTGCACCAGTACCAGGAGGTCCGGCAGCGCGGCGTGATCACCGAGTTCACCAGGGAGACGTTCGACCCCGCAAACAGCTTTGCGCGCGTCGGGTCCGGATCGCTGGGGGGCAAGGGGCGCGGCCTGGGGTTCATCAACACGCTGATCAGCAACTACAACCTGCGGGACAAGTACCCGGACGTCGAGATCGCGGTCCCGTCCGCGATCGTTGTGGCGACCGACGCCTTCGACAGGTTTCTCTCCGAGAACCGGATGGAGTCCTTCGCCCTCTCGTCGACGGACGAGGACGAGATCCAGCGACGTTTCCTCGAAGCGCCCCGCTTCCCGCAGGATATCGCCGCGAAGCTGAGGGATTTTCTCGAGATCATGCGGGAGCCCCTGGCGGTCCGCTCCTCCAGCCTCCTGGAAGACTCGCAGTACCAGCCGTTCGCCGGGGTGTACCAGACGTACATGATCCCGAACAACAACCCCGACATCGAGGTGAGGCTTGACGAGCTTCTCAGGAGCATCAAGCTCGTGTTCGCCTCGACATTTTCCAAGAGGGCCAAAGACTACATGAAAGCCACCTCCTACCGCCTGGAGGAGGAAAAGATGGCGGTGATCATCCAGCGGATG
>DATJPH010000258.1:0-3379 GCA_035506475.1 Bacteroidota bacterium
CACATTGGCGGAGAATTCTCCGAATATCGGCCGCTCACATCGCCCCGGAATATTCAGCCCCTGAAATTGCGCGCGGTCCTGATCATGGCCAGGAGGTTTGCCGGAGGTGCCGTCGGAGGAATCGCGCACCCGGAGTTCAATATGAACCGGGGGGTATCGGCAAATATCCCGAGGAGCTCGCGCGTTTTCGATTCCACGAGCACGGGATCCCCGAGCGCGAGGACGCCGCTCGGATCGAGGTTCCCCAGGAAGACCACCCGGTCCTTCGTCTTCTCGTGGGCCAGGCGCGGGTCTGTTTTGTAGTCGATATCAAGCCCGTCAGACCCGGTGGCGATAAGGTCGTCGAGTATCGCGGAGGTATTGCCGCAGATGTGAAGGACGTGAGGGAGTCCGATCCCGTGCGAAACCTCCGCGATCCGGCGGTCGTACGGGAGAGCGTATTTCCGGAACATGGACGGCGAGACGAGCTCCGGCCCGGCAACACTGTCCCCGTTGGATGTCATGTCCGCCCCCGTCCCCCCCATGTGGCGGATGAACTGGGAGGTCACAAGCGTGCAGTACTCGAGGAGCGCCCGGACCGGCTCCTCTTTTGCAGGATCCATGAGATCCATCATCCAGCCGTCCATCCCCCTGACAAGGCTCGCAAGCGTGAACGGGCACTGGTCGCAGTTCCCCCTGATGTAGACCTCGTCCCCAAAATGCCGCTTCAGAAGCCTCACCCCCTCCAGCCAGACCTGGACCCTGCGGGAGGCGAGTATATCGACGGGGGGGAGAGCGGCGACATCGTCGAGCGACGCGAGGAGTCCCCCCCTGACGCGGCCGGGATCATCCTCCGGGGAATCCACCGGGACACCCGCAGCCTGGGCAAGCGTAACGGTGTCCACGTCAATGATGATCCCGTCGTAGTCGTACTTTTCGACGGCCTGTATGAACGACGAGGCGATGACCTCCGGGTCGCTGCGGAACTGGCTCATCGTGAACCCGGCCTCGCGGGCGGCCATCATGAAGTTGTGCAGCATGACGGGAACCCTGTCCGGCCACTCCCCCCGGAGCGCGCGAGCGATTCTTTCCCGTCCGTTCATCTGATTTTCCCCTTTCGTTCGATCCTGTTGATGAGCACCGCCAGGAGGATCAGCCCGCCCCTGACGACGTGCTGCCAGTATTCGCTCACGTTGAGGAGCGTCATGCCGTTCATGATGACGCCGAGGAAGACGACGCCGACCATTGTCCCCCACACCCTCCCGACCCCGCCCGCCAGGCTGGTCCCCCCGATGATCACGGCGGCGATCACGTCGAGCTCCCACCCTTTCGCCGTCGTGGCGGTCCCGGACATGATCTCCGACGACTGCATCACGCCGCTCAGGGCGGCAAGCCCCGAGGTGAGCGCCAGGACGCCGACGCGCACCGCGGAAACGTTGATCGCGCTCAGCCGCGCAGCCTCGGCGTTCCCCCCCACGGCGTAGACTCCCCTGCCGAACGCCGTGTAGTTCATCAGCAGATGCACCAGGACGAACGCCGCGAGGAAGACGATGGCGGGGAACGGGATCCCCAGAAGATACCCCCCGCCGAAAAAATTGTACCAGGAAGGAAACGGGGTAAGGGGAAACCCGTTTGTCATAAGCTCCGCCGCGCCGCTCAGGGCGGTCAGGAGCGCCAGCGTACTGATGAACGACGGGACGCCGAACCTGTTCCTGAGCACGCCCGTGAGAGCGCCGCAGGCGATCCCGGCCAGGATCGCCGCGAGGATCGCTCCCCCGACCGCGGCGGCCAGGGCGGCGCCGGAACCGGAGGGGGCAAATACGCCCGTCAGGTATGCGGTGAGGCAGCCGGAAAATGCAACCATCGAGCCGACGGAGAGGTCGATCTCCCCGGCGATGATGACAAGCGTCATCCCCAGGGCGATCACCCCCTGCATCGAGACGTTCCTGAGCACGTTCAGGAGATTGTCGGTGGTGAGGAAGTTGGGCGCGGAGGCGGCGAGGAATATGCAGAGCCCCGCGAGTATGATCTCCAGGACCGCCAGCGAGAGGAGTGAGCGGATGCGTTTCATTCCATGCAGAGCCCGAGAAGGTGTTCGAGCGACGATGCGCCCGGAAGTATCTCCCCCGCCATCGTTCCCCGCCTGAGGACAAGAATCCTGTGGCAGAGGTCCATCAGCTCCTCCAGATCGCTTGAGACCACCAGCGCGGCAATCCCCCGGGCGCTCAGATCTCTGACGATGGCGAAGACCTGCTCTTTCGCCCGGATGTCGATCCCCCGCGTCGGCTCATCGAGCAGGAGCACGCGCGGCTGCGTGTGGAGCCACTTCGCAATGACGACTTTCTGCTGTGTCCCCCCGCTCAGGCCGGAGACGGGATCGTCAAGGGAGGGAACCGCCATGTCCATCTCCCGGACGTACCGGGCGGCCACGACGCGTTCCCGGCGCGCGCCTGTCAGCGAGTGAACCGAGAGAGGCCAGTACCCGGCGAGGTTGATATTGATCCGTGTGCTCAGGATCTGCACGAGGCCTTCCGCTTTCCTGTCCTCGGGGGCAAGCGCCACGCCGAGCTTTTTCATCTGGAGAGGGGAGGAGGGAACAACGGTCGTCCCGCCGATCGTGACGCTCCCCCTGTCATGGGGGTCAGCGCCGAAGAGCCCACGGAGGAGTTCCGTCCGTCCGGCGCCGAGGACGCCGGCAACGCCGAGGATTTCCCCCCGGTGAAGCGTAAACGAGATATCGCTGTAGGCGTCCGCGCGCGTGAAGCCGGCGACCGTCATGACCGGCGGCCCCGGGGCCGGAGATGCCGTGCCGCTCATGCGCGCGGGGGTTTCGCCGAACATCATGGAGGCGATCACCCCTGAGCGCGCCTCACTGACGGGAATGGTGCCGACAAGCTCGCCGTTCCGGAGCACCGACACATCGTCCGCGATCCGGTGGATCTCCTCGAGCCTGTGCGTGATATAGAGGATGACGACCCCCTGCGACGCGAGCCGCTTCAGGAGCGCAAAGAGGACCCCGGTTTCGCGGTGCGAGAGCGCCGAGGTCGGCTCGTCGAGCATCAGCACCGCCGGACCGTGCGACATCGCTTTGGCGATCTCGATCATCTGCCGCGCGGCCAGGCCGAGATCGCCCGCCCGAAGCCGGACATCAATGCTGAGCCCGAGCTCCTCAAGGAGCGCCGCGGCCCTCACCCGGGCTGTCCCCCAGTCGATCAATCCGTGCCGGCGCGGGAGACGTCCCAGGAATATGTTCTCGGCCACGGTGAGCGAGCCGATGAGGCTCAGCTCCTGATGCACCGTCGCGATTCCGCGCTCGAGCGCCTCCCGGGGGGAGCCGAGCGACACGCGGAGACCGTCGACAAGTATACTCCCGGAGGTCGGCTCTTCAGCGCCGCCCAGG
>DATJPH010000259.1:0-4180 GCA_035506475.1 Bacteroidota bacterium
CCGCAGTGATCGGATTTCAGGGCTCACAGGCGCAAACTTTCCCGGGGGCCCCGCTGACCGTGGGGGACGCCGTCGCGCTGGTCCTGTCGCGCAACCCGGCGCTCGTGGAGTCGGAACACGTCATCGACGCCTCGCGCGCCCGCGTGGAACAGAGCCGGAGCGGCTATCTCCCGGGCGTGGAAGCCGGGGCCAGCTACGTGTACCTGGCCCCCGTTTCCGTGTTCAACCTCCCGGGCGAGACCATCAACGTGTTTCCGAACAACAACTACGACGGCCATATCGCGGCGCGACAGACCATCTACGACTTTCAGAAGACGAGCTCGCAGGTCGGCCTTGCTGACTCGCGCGTGGCGCTGGCGGAAGACTCGCGGGACGCCGTGAAGCGGGATCTCGGGGTCCAGGCCGCGGAGACATTTTACGCGATCCTCTTCCTCCGCCGGAGCGTCGAGGTTCAGGACGATCAGATCCGGACGCTCGAGGAACACCTGGCGATTACGCGGAGAAAGGCCGAGGCGGGGACCGCCACACAGCTCGACGAGCTCACCACACAGGTCCGCGTTGCGGCGGCGCAGAACGTGAAGATCACGCTCGAGAACAACCTCCGGAGCCAGGAGATCATGTTCAGGAAGCTCGCCGCTCTCCCGCAGGACGCCCCCCTCGACTTCCGGGGCGAATTCTCCCCGTCGACAATCCCTGCCAACAGGGATTCGCTTCTGCGCGCCGCGCTCGCCGGGAGAATCGAAGCCCGCAGCGCGGAGGACGCACTTGTCACGGCCCGCGCCGGCCTGCACGCCGCCGGGGCCACCGACGCCCCTTCACTGAGCGCGTCGGTCATGTACGGGGCGAAGAACGGGTTTATTCCCAACATCAACGTGCTGCGGGGGAACGTCACCGCGGTCGTGGATTTCCACTACCCCATATTCGACGGAAACCGGACCCGCTCGATGGAGGAGGAGGCGACGGCGGCGCTCATGGCGGCCGAGTCGCGGAAGCAGGAGACGATGCTCATGATACAGTCGGACGTCGAGATGGCGATCTCGGACCTCACAGCGGCCGGGGAGCGCGTCAGCGTCTCCGAGACGAACATGCGCCAGGCGGACCTCGCGGCGGCAAACGCGCGGCTCAGGTATAGCGCGGGGAGCATCTCCAACCTTGACCTCCTCGACGCCGAGACCGCGGTGGCGCAGGCGAGGCTCACCAATTTGCAGGCACGCTACGACGAGGTCACGGGAACCATACGGCTCCGCCGCGCGACCGGAAGCCCGGTCACCGGCGGCTGACCGCGGAAGGATCAGAGCGAGGAGGATGCAGATGGGAAAACGTGCAGGGGAGTTCGTCCGGCTCAGTGTCAGCGACGGAACCACGATGGCCGCATACGCGGCGCGGCCCGCAGGCGAAGGTCCTCATCCGGGACTTCTCGTCTTCCAGGAGGCGTTCGGCGTGAACGCCCACATACGGGACGTCACGGAACGCTTCGCCAGGGAGGGGTACACCGCCATCGCCCCCGAGCTCTTTCACAGGACGGGACCCGGGTTCGAGGGCGCCTACGACGATTTCGAATCGACGCGCGTCCACACGGGCGCGCTGGACAATGCGGACCTGGAGGCGGACATACGTGCGGCGTACGACTGGCTCCGGAACGATACGGCAACCGACGGGAAGAGGATTCTCTCCGTCGGGTTCTGCATGGGGGGACGGGTCTCGTTCCTCGCCAATTCCCTTCTCCCTCTGGCCGCATCCGCAAGCTTCTACGGCGCCCGGATCGCGCCGGCAAACCTCGACAGGGTGGCGCTCGTGCATGCGCCCATGCTCTTCTTCTGGGGGGGGCTCGACAGGCACATCACGCCTGATGTGGTTGCCGCGGTCACAGGAGCGTTTCGATCGGCCGGGAAACCGTTCATCAGCGTCGAGTTCTCGGACGCCGACCACGGCTTCTTCTGCAACGCCAGGGGGAGCTATAACGCGCAGGCGGCCGCCGAGGCGTGGAGCCTCCTCGTGACGTTCTTCCGTGAGCACGGCGGGGCAGACTCCGATCCTCGTTCTTAGCTGCGGGTTAGAGCGTGGGACTCTTGATCAGGCGGTAGACCAGGGGGAGCCCGAAAAACAGCAGGAGGCTCGAGAGGGAGAACCCCCCGATCACGGCGATCGCCAGGGGCTGCTGCATCTGGGCGCCCGCCCCCACGCCCAGCGAGAGGGGGAGAAGGGCGAAGACCGCCGCGAGCGCCGTCATGATGATCGGGCGCGTCCGCAGGCGCGCCGCGCGGACGAGCGCTTCGTCAAGCGCGATCCCTTCCCCGGTCAGCTTCTTCACGTTGTGCATGACGAATATCGCGTTCTCGGCGACGATCCCTATGATAAGGATGATCCCGACGAAGCTCGATATGTTGAACGTCACATCCGTCAGCCAGAGCGCGCCGAACACACCGAGGAGCGAGAGGACGTTGATCACGAGTATGGAGACCGGGACGGCGAACTCGCCGAACTCGAAGAGAAGAACGATGAAGACGAGCGCGACGGCGGCAAGCGTGACAAGGAGAAGCCCCCGGAACGAGTCCTGCTGCGTCTGGTAGACCCCCCCGTAGATCACGCTCACATCCGGCGGGACCACAAGGTCCTTTGCGAGCTTCGCCCTGATGTCGTCCACCGTCCGCCCCAGGTCCCTCCCGGAGATCCTCGCGGTCACGGCGACGAACTGGCGGAGCCCTTCCCTGTCGATCTCGGACTCCCCCCCCGTCATTTCCACCGAGGCGACCGCATCCAGGGGGACGGGGCTCCCCGAGGGGGAGATGAGACGGATCTGCCTTATCCTTTCAACGTCGAACCTGTAGAGATCGGGGAACCGTACGCGGATCCCGATGATCTTTTCCCCCTTCTGTATGCCGCTTTCCGTCCCGCCGTGTATCATCGTCGCAAGCTGCTCCTCCACGTCCTGGACGGTCATCCCGGCGAGCGACGCCCTGAGCGGATCGACGCGGAGGACCATCGAGGGGCCGGAGATCACGATCCCGTCGAACGCGTCGACAACGCCCGGCACGGCGGCAATCAGCGACTTCACCTCCCTAGCCTTCGCCTGCAGGAGCTTCTGATCCGCTCCGAAGATCTTGATTTCGACCGGCGAGGGGTTGTTCGTCAGGTCGCCGATCACGTCCATCATGAGCTGGCCGAAATCGGCCCTGAGCGACGGTTCTGTCGCGCCGATTTTGTCGCGCACCTCCGCGATCACCTCCCCGATGGGCCGCGTCCTCGCCGCTTTCAGCTTCACGAGGAAGTCCCCCGTGTTCGGCTCGGTGAGGAAGAACCCGAGCTGTGTCCCGGTCCTCCGTGAATACGATTCCACTTCGGGGATCTCCATCAGCATCCGCTCGACTTTCCTCAGGATCCGGTCCGTCTCCTCGAGCGAGGTCCCGGGGGGAGTAGCGTAGTCCAGGACGAACGTCCCCTCGTCCATCCCGGGCATGAAGTCATTCCCGATGTTGCTGTACAGCCAGTACGTCCCCGCGACGACAAGGAGCGACGCCGGGACGGCGATCCACCGGAGGGCGAGAAGCCGCGAGAGCGCGCGGGCGTACCACTCTCCCAGCACCGAACGCCTGTCGTGCCGGGCGACTTCACGCGCAACGTCGGGTTCCCTGATCATGTACGAGGCAAGGAGCGGCGCGAGCGTGATGGAGAAGAGGAACGAGATGAGGAGCGCGAAGACCATCGTCACGGAAAGGGAGGCGAAGAACGCCCCCGTCACGCCGCCCAGGAACGCCAGCGGTATGTGGATCACGATCGTGCTTGCCGTCGAACCGATAATCGCGGGCATCAGCTCGCGGAGCGAGCTCCCCGCCAGGTCAAACAGGCTCCGGGAGGACGCCCCACCGTCTTTCCTCGCGACGAAATGGGTGAAGACATTCTCCAGTATGACGATCGAGTCGTCGATGATGAGCCCGACGGCAGCCGCGATCCCCCCCAGCGTCATGATGTTGATCGTCTTTCCCACCACAACGAGGCAGACGATCGTCGAGGCGATCGTGACAGGGACGATGACCGCGATCACGATCGCCACGCGCCAGCTCCTGAGGAACACCAGGAGGACGACCATCGCGAGCGCGATGCCGATGATGATGCTGTCGCGCGTGGTCCGTATGGAGCTCTGGATGAACCCCCCCTGGTCGTAGAAGTTCTCGAACCGGAC
>DATJPH010000260.1:0-4782 GCA_035506475.1 Bacteroidota bacterium
CGTGTTCGGATGACCGCGCGCGAGCTCTCCCAGGGCCTCCCGCATCTCGCGCGTGTGGACGCCGTGCAGGACCTGCTGTTTGAGTATGACGATATCGAGATCCCTGATATCCCTCCCCAGGTCCTCCAGGAGCCGCATGAACGTCGAGGGGTGAATCTGGTTGAACGTCCCGAAATCGAGCCTGTGCTGTTCGATCTCCTTTTCGAACGGCTTCATGTACACGTGCGTATCCCACCGCTCGCGCTGGACGAGGAGCCCGCGCGCGTCGATTGAGGCGGCGTCGAGCATCCTCCTCATCTCTTCCCCGAACGGGTCCGCGCCGACGACTCCGTACACCGACACCTGCTTCACCCCCATCGCCTTCAGGTTGCAGGCGACATTGCCGGCGGCGCCGGGAGAATACCGCTGGGAACGGACCGGGCGCGTGGGGAGCCCGGTTTCCAGTGAGGGCTCGGAACCCTGGGAGTCGAGGAGGAGATAGGCGTCGAGGCAGAAATCGCCGAGTATCCCGACGCGGACGCCGCGGATGCGCGAGAGGAGATCCGAAAGTTCGCTGCGTGTCATCTTGAGTGCCTCACTTGAGCGCCCCTGCGGCGATCCCCCTGACGAATGTCCGGCGCATGACAAGGAAGAGAACGAGGGGGGGGATGCTGAAGAAGACCGCGGCCGCCGCCATCTGGTTCCAGACGTCCTCGAACTCGCCGACGAACAGCCCGATCCCCACCGGGATCGTCTGCGTCGCGTCGGAGTTCGTCAGGAGGAGTGCGAAAAAGAACTCGTTCCACGATCCGAGAAACGCAAAGAGCGCCGTCGCGCCGAGCCCCGGGAGCGCCAGCGGGAGTATGACCCTGCGGAGCGCCTGCATCCGGGAACACCCGTCGATGAGCGCCGCGTCCTCCACCTCGACAGGGATGCCGGAAAAGAAGCCGTGGAGGAGCCAGATGACGAACGGGAGGAGGACCCCGGTGTGGACGAGGATGAGCCCGATGTGCGTGTCGTAAAGCCCCGCATTCTTCAGGAGCTGGAAGAGCGGGATGATCACCGACGCCCCGGGGAGCATCTGCGAAAGCAGGAGGAGGAGGAGGAAGTATTTCCTCCCCGCGAACCGGAACCGGGAGAATGCGAACGCCGCGAGGCTCCCCACCACGAGCGTGAGCGCGGTTGCGCTTGAGGCAACGATAAGGCTGTTCAGCGTGTAGCGCGAAAAGGGGAGATAGAAAAACATGTCGCTGTACGGCTTCAGGCTCATCGACGGGCTCGTCCACTCGGGCGGATACCGGTTCACCTCGGTCAGGGGTTTGAGCGATGTGGAAACGGTCCAGAGGAAGGGGAGGAGTATGATGAGCGCCAGAAGCGCCACCGGGATGAAGAGGAGCGTGCGTTTCACAGGCGCTCCCTCCGTTCAAGCATCCGCAGGTAGAGGAACGAAAGCGAGAAGAGCATCGCGAATATCAGTATCGAGAGGGCCGAGCCCTTCCCCAGGTCGAAATGGACGAACGAGAACTCCCTGACGAGCACAGGGAGGACCATCGAGGAGTTGATCGGCCCCCCGCGCGTCATCACGAAGACCAGGTTGAAATCGTTGAAGCTCCAGATCACCCCGAGCAGGAGCAGGACGGAGGAGACCGGCCGGAGGTTGGGGATCGTGATATGGAAGAACTTCTTCAGCGCCGTGGCGCCGTCCACGGATGCGGCCTCGTACTGCTCGGCAGGGATCGACTGGAGCCCGGCAAGGAACATGACCATGGCGAACGGGTAGAACTGCCAGGCGCGTGCGGCCATGACGCAGACGAGGGCGAGCCGGGGATCCCCCAGCCAGCTCGTTCCGGAGTGCACGATCCCCGCCGACGAGAGCCAGTAGTTGAGCACGCCGAAGTGATCGTTGAGAAGCCATTTCCAGGCGAATCCCGCCACGACGGGGGAGATCACCCAGGGGATCGAAAAGAGGCAGGCCGCCACGGAGCCCATCTTCCCGGTGTTGACGTCGAGCACGAGCGCGAGGGCAAGGCCGATCAGCAGGGCCATGAGCGTCCCTGCCACCGCGTACACCACCGTGTTCCTGAACGCGAGCCAGAAAACAGGGTCGCCGAACACGTGCTTGTAGTTCAGGAACCCCGTCCACCCGCCGCCGGAACGGACAAGGCTCACGTCGCGGAAGCTGTTGACGAGATTCTGCACCACCGGGTACGCGAGGATGAAGACCGTGAACAGGAGCGCCGGCGCGAGGAGAAGGTACGGGGTGGCGCGCTTCATTTCTTCCCTTCGATCATATCCTGGGCCTCGCGGGCCGCCATGTCGAGCGCGGCCTGACACGAGAGCTCACCGACGATCGCCTTCTCGGTGTAGGGGGTGAATATGTCGCTTGCGATCGCGATCATGCTCGGGTGGGCCGGCCACGGTTTGGCGTACTTGAGCTCATTGATATACATCGGGAGATCGTCAAGCGCCTTCGCTTCCCTGCTCTCGATCGCGTGGCGCGTCGTGGCGAGCGCACCGAGGTCTTCCTTGATCCATGCCATGTCGGCCTCCTCGTTCCGGAGGAACTTGATGAGCTCCCATGCCTGGGCGGGGTATTTCGTCCGCGCATTGATGGCATACATGACCATGTCCTGGAGCGTCGGCGCCGTGTCGTACACCCCGATCCTCTCGTCGGGGACCGGGACGGGGACGGTGTAGATCTTTTTCCCCGGGCTCTTGTCGTCGACCATCCCCCGGAACCAGGGGCCCTCGATGCTCATTGCGACCTTGTTGGAGCAGAAGAGGTCGTTGATCTCGGTCAGCTGGTAGGCGAGGAACCCGGGGGTGATCGAATGGTCGACCTGGTACATGTCGGCGAGAAGCTTCAGCGCACTGAGGCCGGCGGGGGAGTTGAACCGTATCGTCTTGAGGTCGTCGGACATGACCTCGGCTCCCGCCTTGAGGAAGAAGGGGATCAGGCGGTAGGCGAAGCCTCCCTTGTCCCCTCCCAGGAGCACAAGCCCGTACTGGTCCACTGTCCCGTCGCCGTCGGTATCCTTTGTCAGGCGCCTGGCCGCCTCCCGGAACTCGGACCATGTCCGGGGCGGTGAGATCCCCTCCCTGTCGAAGAGCTCCTTGTTGCAGACAAGGACGAAGGCGATCCCCGAGGAGGGGAGGCCGTAGTAGTTGTCCTTGTACCGCGTCGACTCCATCAGGAGCGGCACGTACCAGGAGCTCACCTCCTTGAAGTCGGGGAACGTGTTGATCGGGTAGTAGTAGCCCGCCCCGCCGAACTCCGCGGCGTAGTTTGCGTGGACATTGACGACGTCCGGGCCCGTCCCGACGCTGAAGTCCGCGTACAGGAGCTCCCGTATCATGTTCCAGCTTTTCTGGCTCTGTTCGACCCTGATGCCCGCGTGGGACTGTTCGAAGAGCTCGACCCTCTGCCGGAGCCACTCGATCATCCTCGGTTTCCCGCCGAAATTCCAGTCGCGGAGCTTCACCGTTTCGTCCTTCGTGCCGCAGGAGAGGCCGAGCAGGGCGCAGAGTGCCAGAGCGAGCATGGTCCGTTTCATCGTTCCCCCGTGTTCAAAAAGACTGTACTCACCATCCGGCCGCCTCGCGCGCCGAGGCGACGAACGCGGCGAAATTCTCCGGGGGGGTTCCCTGGAGGACGGCGTCCGCGGTCGACAGGACGTGGGCCGCTCCCCGGACTTCTCCGGCCATGGCGCGCACGCCGGCGGCGATCTCCGCGGGGGTTCCGTCGCGGAGGAGACGGAGGTTCAGGTTCCCCTTCGTGCATATCCTCCGGTCGATCGCCCGCCGGGATTCGGCCAGGTCGTTGTCCCCTTCGGGCGGCGGTGCGATCGTTTCGATCAGGTCCGCCCCCAGCGTGTTGAAGACCCCCTCCCGGATCAGCCGGGAGGTGTACCCGCAGTTGTGGTACCAGAAGAGCCCGCCATGGTCATGCGTCCATGCGGCGAACCGCTGTATGTACGGGAGGTCCATTGCCGCGAAGAGCGCGGGGGAGGTCATCTCGAGCCCGTAGCTCGAATCGCTCATGAAATCGATCCCCTCCTCGAGGGCGATCGACATGACGTACAGGGACGCCTCGCTGATCGCCTCCATGGAACGGACGAACAGGTCGTGAGAGTCGTTCCAGCTGAAGAAGATGTTCGAAGGGTTGATCTGGTACCCGAGCCACGACGGGTGCGGGTGCCCCAGGACGATCACGCCCTCCTCGCCGACCCTGCGGCGCCACTCCCGGAAATACGCCCGCAGTGTACTCTCCCGGCCGGCAATCTGCCGGCACACCTCGACGAGCTTCCTGTGGTCGGCCTCCCCCTGCACGGGGAGAGGGGACTCGTCGCTCCAGGGGACGTCTCTCCGGGGTGCGCAATAAGCCCACTCGCCGCCGGGCGTTGCGATCACGCGCGTGCAGAGCTCGGCCGTCGAGCGCGATTCGTCGATCTGCCAGTTGAATATGAGCGACGAGCACTCGGTCATGAACATCGGCTGGTACCCGAGATGGCGCGAGAGCGCGATCTCGTCTGCCACCGGGTCGCCGGTCGGGTGAAGCCCGCACCAGGCGAGCGTCGAGCGCACGACATCCGGGTGGGGGAGGAACGGTGAAACGACCTGCGCCGCGGCGTGCGGGTCCCTGACGTACGACAGGAACCGTTCCCGTGCTGAGCTGTTCATTGCTCCCCTGTCACTCTTCGGCAAGTATCCTGTTGACGACGATCTGCCTCATCTCGCTCGAGAGGCTCGCGAAATACGCGCTGAACCCGGTGACGCGCACGACGAGGTCCGGGTGCGAGGAAG
>DATJPH010000261.1:0-5094 GCA_035506475.1 Bacteroidota bacterium
CTTCCTTGAGCGCATACCCGAGCCCCATCGTGATACACCCTTCCATCTGGATTGCGGCGCCTTCAGGGTTGACGACAAGCCCCATATCCTGCACTGCGAGGACCCTCTTCACGCTCACCTCCCCGGTCGACCTGTTCACGGCCACTTCGGCGATGGAGGCCACGTATGTCCCGGCATCGATCCCGAGGGCAACGCCGAGCCCCCGCCCGCTCGGGGACTTCGCGGGCTTCCATCCGAATTTCTCGGCTGCGGACTGGAGAACCCGCTTCATCTTCGCGTCGGAGAGATGCCTCATGCGGAACTCGACCGGATCGATCCCCGACTTCGCGGCCATGATATCCATCTGGGATTCGCGCGCAAACGTGTTCGTGTTGTTCCCCGGAGCCCGCCAGGCACCTGTCGCAAAGGGGTGCGCCCCCTCGCCCCCCACCCAGCCCGAGTTGTAGGCGGTCGTCCGGTGGTTCGGAATCTCGTAAAAATGCTGCGCCCCCCTTTCGCCTGCGAAGTAGACGTTGTAGTCCCAGAAGCTTATCGCTCCCTTCCCGGTCACCCCGGAGCGGAGCTTGATCACGGCCGCAGGGCGGAACGTATCAAAGAAGAACTCTTCGGCCCTCGTCCAGGCAACCTGGACGGGGGCGCCGCTCAGCTTCGCGAGGCGCGCGGCTTCGACGACCTGCCTGTGAGCGGTCTTCCCTCCGAATCCTCCGCCAACAAACGGGGTGATCACCCTGACGTCCTCTGTCCGGAATCCGAGCGCCCTGGCCACCTCCTCCCTCGCGCCGAAGGGGGCCTGCGTCGAGGCCCAGACCGTCGCTTTCTTCCCCTCGACATTCACGACGGCCGTGTGGGGCTCCATCGGCGCGTGCGCGACGTACGCATTGTAATACGTCTCTTCCAGAACGGCGGACGATTCCTTCTCGCCCGCGGCGAGGTCTCCGCCTGATGAGACCACCTTCCCCGCCGGCGCGACATTGAGAAGGTGGTCGTAGATCGACCTGTCGTCAAGCGTCGAGGCCGGCGTGTCGAATTTCGCATTCACTTTAGCGAGCGCGGCCTGGGCCACATCCGGGTACCTGTGGAGGACGGCGACAAGGTCGCCGTCGCGTATCACCCGGGCTCCCTCCACCTTCGCCGCGTCGGCCGTATCCACGTCGACGAGCTTTGCGCCGTGCGCGGGGGGGCGGAGAATCCTCGCGTAGAGCATCCCCGGGAGCTGTATGTCCCCGGCGTACTTTGCCTTCCCGGTCACCTTCTCGCGCGCGTCGCGCCGGGTGAGGGGCTTCCGCATGATCTTGAACTCGGACGGCTTCTTGACGACGACCGGGTCCGTCAGGCGGCGCTCAATCTTCTTCCCTTTCGCAAGTGCGCCGTACGTCACGCGGGACTTCGGGTTTGATTTGTCGAAGACGGCGCCGGCTTCCGTGGCGAGGCTCCCGGCCGGTACGTGCAGATGCTCGGAAGCCATCTCCACGAGGACCCGCCTTGCCTCGGCGCCCGCCGTGCGGAGCGAGGGCCCGAACGCGCGCGTGCTCAGCGAGCCGAACGTCCCCCTGTCGAACGGGCAGAGATCGGTGTCCCCCATGACCATATCCACGTCGTCGATGCTGACATCGAGCTCGTCGGCGATCATCTGGGCCAGCGACGTGACGATCCCCTGCCCCATTTCGATCTTCCCCGTGTAGCAGGAGACCCGGCCGTCCTCGCCGATCTTCATATACGCGTTGAAATCCGACGGCCCTCCCTGCAGGACGGGGCGTCCCGGTCCCTCCTGCGTGAAGAAGGAGACGTCGCGGATTTTGAAAAAGAGGAATATCCCCGCACCGGTCGTCTTGATGAACCGCCGGCGGTCCATCGCAAATGAGGATTCCTCGGCGTCGTTTGCCCAGTACTGGAACTCGTCCATGTCAGAGCCCTCCGTGCATTTCTTTCGCGGCCGCCTGGATTGCCCGGATGATCCTGTTGTGCGCCCCGCAGCGGCAGAGGTCGTCGTCCATCCCTTCGACGATTTCCGCCTCCGTGGGGTGGGGGTGATGCCTGAGGAACGCGTACGCGTTCATGATCATGCCCGGCGTGCAGTACCCGCACTGGAGCGCGTCGTGCTCCATGAACGCCTTCTGCACCGGGTGGAGCCCCCCTTCTTCGCCGAGCCCCTCGATCGTGACGACGCTCTTCCCGCGGACCTCCTTCACGGCGGTCTGGCAGGAGCGGACGGCTTCGCCGTCGACGATCACCGTGCAGGCGCCGCAGAAGCTCTCGCCGCATCCGTATTTCGTGCCGGTCAGCGCAAGATCGGTCCGGAGGACCCAGAGGAGAAGGCGGTCGCTGTCGACGGTGACAGAGGCGGGTTTCCCGTTGAGCGTGAAGCGGACAGTTTCCATGATCAACCTATCCTTAATGATGTCATCGAGATCGCACCGAGTTCGGTCCTGTCGTTGAAGAACGCCGTCTCCTCCCCTTCTTCCCTGAGGCCGAGCGCGTAGAGGAGCGGGATGTAATGTTCGGGTGTGGGAACGCCCATCCGGATCTCCCTGCTGAGCGACGGGTAGTTGACGAGCTTCCGGGTTTCATTTCCGGCGATCAACTTCTTCAGCTCCTCGTTCGCCTCGCGGGCCCACGCCGACCCTTCGACGGCGTCCCACTCGATCATCCGCAGGTTGTGCACCATGTTCCCGCTCCCCACGATCAGGACGCCTCTCTTCCGGAGCGGGGCAAGCTCCTTTGCCAGGTTAAAGTGCCACTCCGGGGGCTTCGTCCGGTCAAGGCTGAGCTGGATCACGGGGACGTCTCCCCCGGGAAAGAAATGCCTCAGGACGCTCCAGCAGCCGTGATCGAGTCCCCAGTCGAGATCCAGACCGACGTCCGCGGAGGTGATCCTCCGTTTGGTTTCGCGCGCCAGTTCAGGGCTTCCGGGGGCGGGGTACTGGACCTCGTAGAGCTCCGGAGGGAACCCGCCGAAATCGTGTATCGTCTGAGGCTTCTCCATCGCCGTGACGAACGTCCCGCGCGTCTCCCAGTGCGCCGAAATGCAGAGGACCGCGTGCGGCTTCGGGAGGGACCTCCCCGCCTCGCGCCATCCGCGCGAGAACTCGTTGTCGGTGATCGCGTTCATCGGGTTGCCGTGGCCGACGAAGAGGAGGGGCATCGGCACGGTCTCGCCGAGCGAGGAGGTCATGCTGCTTAAGTCTGAAAGACCCATGTCAGGCGGCTATTCCACTCCGTAGAATTTCTTGCATTCAGGTTCCCGTCCCCTGATCACCCGCTTCCCCTTCAAAGGCCCGCGCTGTTCGGTCACCACCGTGCACTGGTTCTCCCCCTTCCCGCTTTCATAATAGACGACCACCCAGTCGTCCGTCTTGCCGAGCTTGTGGGCGGTGGCGGTATTCGAGAACATGACGGTGAACTTCCATCCCTTCCGGGAGGTCGCAAGGAGCGGGAGCCAGGCCTTTTTCGACGGGTTGAGAAGCTTCGGGGCGATGAGTTTGAGGGCGCGGGCGGCGGCCTTCCTGCGGTACTCCTGGTCGATCTCCAGTATGAGCGCGACAGGGATGAGGGGTGCGGACGTCCCCGCGTCGGGATGGTCCTTTTTGGCGGCCTTCACCCTCTCCAGGTCCTCCGGCTTCACCTCCTTCCGGAGCGACTCCAGGAGCTCCACCTCACCCGACTTCACAAATTCCTCGATCAGCCCTGCAAGCCGTTCGCCCACCCCCGGGATCCCCTTGAGCGCAGCTCCCCCGTTATCCCTGACGATCTTCCCGATGGGGGACTTCGACGACCGTACGGAAGCTGCGGCGTTCCTGTAGCTCCGCACGCGGAACGGGTTTTCGTCTTTCGCCGCGAGGTGATCGGCGATGAGCTCGAAGAGCTCTGCAATCCGGTAGTTCGAAGGAGGGGAAGCAGGCATGGGTCTCCATGCGGCACGATGTTGGGATCATGATAGGAACCGGCGCTCTGAGATTCAATCCCAGGCGGTCTTACCCCCTTTGATACCGTACTTCCCGCCTCCGAAGAAGAAGACGGCGAGGGCGCCGAGGAGAATCAGGGCGTCGAGCTCGATCGCCCACCCGCCCCCCTGCTCCTTCAGCGTGAATATCTGGTTCCTGTGGGCGAGGAGTATCGCCATGACCATGTTGACCACCATGAGCGCCGCGCCGATTCGTGCGCGGAACCCCAGTATGACCATGAGCGGCCCGACCACTTCACCCAGGTAGACGCCGTAGGCGATAAACCCCGGCAGCCCCAGCTGGCCGAGCGGGCCCTTGATCCATTCGACCCCCCCGTGGATCTTCGCAATGCCGTGAAACAGAAGGACGAGCCCGATGGATATCCTCAGGAGCAATTTCCCAAGGTCTTCTGATTTCCCTGCCGCCATGTCTGTTTCTCCCCAGAATATGCAATGTGAACGGAGCGCGAAGCCGTACACAGGGAAGAACAGATCTCCCCTGTGGCAAGTTCCTCAGGAGGGAAGAGTGTAGTCGAGCTCGAAATGATATCCCTCCCGGTCCGCGCGATAGGTGGCAGTCCCCGAGATTCCCGCAAGCGAACCCGTTCCGGAGCCATCCTGAATCTGCAGAGCAGAAACGGCCGCTCCCCCTTCGAATGTGCCGCTGTCCTGCATGACAAAGCTCCCCGGCTTCCCCGAGAGCGTCCCTTCGAAACGGATGAATCCGATGTACGAAGCCCTGGACCTGTGCTGGTCGTTCTGATCGAAGTGCCTGTAGAACATGAGATATTCGACTTTCGCTTTCCCCTGCAATTCACCGCCGAAGGCATATTCGACTGAGGCCTTCGTCAGTTTTGTCGATGCCGAAATCTGGTCGATCGTCGACTCATCCCACTTTGTGACCGCGTATGTCGATTTTGCTTTCATGGTTCCTCCTCGGATTGTGCGGTTACCGCGTGGCGGGGCAGGAAACGGAGAGCGTGTACGCGCTGTCCGAACTGCACAAGGCAACTACCCTCAGCAGGGACCTCGCGGGATCATACACGTATGCCGAGCCCGGCGGGATCTGTTCAAAAGCGGCAACGCTCCCGCGGAGGTTTCTCCCGTTGAATCGGACCTCATACGGCGCGGTGCCGAGCCGGTGAACCTCAATA
>DATJPH010000262.1:0-5110 GCA_035506475.1 Bacteroidota bacterium
GGGATCAGGAGGCACGCGTGGAGGAGAGACTGCGCCGCCGTCTTCCCTCCGCTTGTATCCCCGACAGCCAGGAGCCGGTACCCAGCGCGTGCGTAGTCCTTCCTGTACATCCAGGCAAGCGAAAGGAAATGAGGCATCTGCCAGAAAAACAGTATGGCAAAAAGGATTAGCGCCGGCAGACTGATCTCATTTGTAGCCGCTGTCCAGCCCATGACGGGCGGGAGCGCTCCCGGGATCCCCCCGATGAGCGTGGCGAGCGGCGTGAGCCGCTTCAGAGGCGTGTAGAGCGAGATATACGTGACGCAGGTGACCGCCGCGAGCGAACCGGTCAGCATATTGACAGCAAGGGCCAGGTAGACGATACCGCCGACCGAGAGGAAGAGACCGAACAGGAGCGCCTCCAGGGGGGCAATACGCCCGGAGGGGAGGGGCCGGTTCTCCGTCCTCTTCATCTGCGCATCGTAGCGCCGCTCGATATACTGGTTGAGCGCCCCGGATCCGCCGCCGACCATCGCGGTCCCCAGCAGCGTGTGGAAGAGCCCTCCCCCGGCAAAGACCCCCCCTGCCCCGAGGTAGTACCCGGCAAGCGCCGTCAGGACCGAGAGGAATGTCAGCTCAGGCTTCGTGAGCGTTATGTAGTCCATCGCACGGGACCGCTCGAGTGCGAGCGTCCCGCGTGTCGTCAGGTGTGTTCTCATGTCCGGGTCGGCTGCGGGGCCGCCGTGAAACTGTGAGCGGGCGCCGGCAGGGGGTAATGATGGAACAAACGCGCGGCCGTGAATACGCACGTCCCGAACAGTAGCGCCCCCGTCGCCACGTGCGCCGTCGCCACCTGGACCCCCTTCCCCGTCCAGACCGTGAGCGCGCCCAGGAGGATCTGCACGAGGACGAGCATCATCATCACGATGGCAGGTTCGCGGAGCCGCCGGTCCGAGGGGTATGCACGGAGGATATGAACGCCGGACGCGATGACCGTGATGCCGGCAAGAAGCGCGCCGAGGCGATGGGCAAAATGTATCCAGACCTGCGACCACTCGACGGGGGGGAGATCATACCAGGTCTGACGCTGCTCGTTGATCCAGGAGAGTCCCCCGGGACCCGCCGGGGGGATGAGGCTCCCGTACGAGAGGGGAAAATCCGGTATCGCCAGCCCCGCATCGCTGTGGCGCATCCAGGCCCCGAGAACGAGCTGGAGGAACACGGCAGAGAGCGAGGCAACGAGGAGTGCCCTCGTCCTCCCGGCGGTGCCGACGATTTCGCCCGCCCCCTCCCTCCATCCCTTCGAGGTGACGAGGGCCAGAAATATCGTGAGCGAGAAAAACGACTGCGCGAGCGTCGCATGGGCGACGGAGACGGGCGTCGGCAGGAGATAGAGAACCGTGAGTCCCCCCAGGACGCCCTGCACGATGACGGCACAGAGGGCAATCACGCCGAGCACCCTGACCCAGCGCCGGTCATCCGAGCGCCAGAGCCAGACGGCGAGTATCGTCGTCAGGAGACCGACGAACGTCGCCACCATCCTGTGGCCGTGTTCATACAATATGCCTCCCACCATCGGGGGCATCACCTGCCCGTACGACAGAGGCCAGTCGGGAACCGCCAGTCCGGAGCCCGTGCTCGTGACGAGCCCCCCCGCGATCACAAGGCAGAACGTGACGCACGCGGTAAGGAGCGCAAACCTGTGGAGCCGGGGATTATAGTGCATTGTCACTGCGCATTCTGTGATTCCTGGTCGGCGACCCAGGCATTGAATTCCTCCGGCGTCTGGACGGTGACGAACCCGCGCATCCGGAAGTGGCCGAGCCCGCAGAGCTGGGCGCAGGCGATTTCCGTCGGCGTATCGGGCGCCAGGACGACCTCGGCGATCCCGGCATCACGCAGGGCCGGGAGGAGATCGTCGGTGAGCGGGGAGCCCTTCGCGAGGATGACCTGCCCGTCCTTCCCGGCGTAGTCGGCAAGCGACACGAGCGAGGCGAACTCCTCCCCGACGCCGGCGGAGGCGACGGAGAATTTCTTCGCCATGGCGCGCTGGACGTCGGCCGTCGTCACGGTCGGCGTGAACCAGACGCGTATGCTCTGGCCGGGGATGGCGTCCTGCTTGACCCGGAAGAGCGGGAGATTGAAGCTGTGGATCACGTCCTTGGAGCTCAGGTGTATGATGACCGGCTTCCCCACCGGCAGGTTCAGCTGGTTGATCGTCACGATATCGTCCTTGGCCGCGGGATCGTTCCTGTCGAGCCCGAGCGGGTTCTCCGGCGTGATCAGGCTGATGTCGGCTTTGCCGAAGACGCCGTCCGGTCCCGGATAGTGGACGTTCCAGGCAAACTGTTCCGCCACGATCCTGACGACCGTGGCCTCGCTTTCCGGCGGGGAGTCGTTGACACGCATCGACCAGAGCGGGAAGGCAAAGCCGATGAGGAGAACGGCCTCGATAAGCGCGACCGCTCCCTCGAGGTAGCTGGAGGCATGGTTGCGGACCCCCTTGTAGTCCGCCGCCGCGTTCCGCGATTTCCGGAACCTCACGAGGACGTAGACGAAAAACGATCCCCAGCCCACGAACAGGACGAGCATGAGCCAGTGGACGAGGATGATGATCCTGTCGATGGAGGGACCCTGCGCGGAGGCATCGAACGGGAGACCCAGAAATTCACCCATGAGATTCAGTCTCCAGACTGTGATGAAGTGCCGGCGCGGGAGAGCCATCGGGGGCCATCGCCCTGATCCGCCGGCGTATGCGGAAAAACATCGTTGCAAATGCCGCGAGCACGCCACCCGTGACGCCGAGGAGGCTGAAGATCGCGGCGGTCATCCCCTGCGTCGAGGGGGAGTCAGGCGCGCCGTAGCAGACGGGGCACGCGCCTGCGCCGGAGAGCGCGGCAACGGCAAGGACCGCCAGCAGGGCGGCAACGCGGAACGGATGTCTGTTCATCGGAGGCCGAGCCCTTTCAGTTTTGTGCGAACAATGACCCCGTACACGACGAGGCCTGCCCCGAACAGGAGCGCGCAGAGCCCGAGAACGAGGCTCCCCCCCTCTCCCCGCGTGGCGTACGCGTCGATCCCCCAGGCGCCGAACCCGAACGCGAGGATCGCCGAGGCGGTGACAAACAGCAGATGGAACGCTTTCAGCGACATTGTCAGAGCCCCCTGTCGGCGTAGTGGGACACGGGGAGGATCATCAGGGCGGCAAACAGGACGACGGTCAGTGTCAGCGCGGCGTAGATCAGCTTCTTCTCGGATATCAGGTGCATGAAATATGCCGCCACGAGCGACCCTTTCAGCGCGGCGATGAAGAGCGCGACGGTGATCGCCGCCGCCGGCTCAAGGTGGAACGTGGAGATCGTCACGGTGATCAGCGTGAGCGCCATCAGCGCCACGAACACGGTGACGTAGACACGGACCTGCTTCTTGACGCCTTCGACGCTAGCGGTTTCCATTGCGGGCTCCTAGAGAAGATAAAGGACGGGGAAAAGGAATATCCAGACCAGGTCCACGAAGTGCCAGTACAGGCCGGCCACCTCCACCCGGTTTGTGAACCGCGCGGGATCGGTCTTCCACATCGCGCTCCCCGGCCCGAGAAGGTAGCTGTTGACAACGATCCCCCCCACGATGTGGAGCGCGTGGAGCCCGGTGAGCGTGAAGTAGATCGCCATGAACGTGCTTTCGCTCGGGTAGAGGCCGTGCTCGAACTTCGCGGCGTACTCGAACCCCTTGATGACGAGGAAGACGCACGCCAGGGCCACCGTGGTCCCCATGTAGAGGCGGTACCGGCGGATGTTCTTCATCGCCAGCGACGCCCACGACATCACCATCGTCACGCTGGAGGTGATGAGGACCACCGTGTTGACGGTGGCAAGCGGGATGTTCAGGTGCTCGTACCCGTGCGGCCACGTCGCGGCGCCGACCCGCAGGAGGACGTACGAGGAGAAGAGGGCGCCGAAGAGCATCACCTCCGAGGCGAGAAAGAGCCAGATGCCGAGCTTCGCGTTGTACACCCCGGTGTCAGGACGGGGTTCGACCGTATACGGTATTTCCATCGCTAATGAGCCTCCTGGGGTTTGTTCTGCGGGAGAAAGTCCCTGCCGTTGCCCGGGACGCTGTACTCATACGGCCCGCGGTAGACTTCCGGCGCTGTCGCGAAATTCCCGTGCGCCATCGGGGGCGACGTCGCCGCGGCCCACTCGAGCGTTGTCGCATCCCAGTAGTTGTCCGCGACCTTTTTCCCGTGCCGCATGCTCCAGAAGAAATTGATGATGAAGGGGATCTGGGCAAGGCCCAGGCACCATGCGCAGACCGACATGAAGACGTTGAGATGCATCACGCCCTGCGCGTGCGCGTACATGGCCCCGCCGTCATAGAGGCGGCGCGAGACCCCCGCAAGCCCCTGGATGAACATCGGCATGAACACGCCGTTGATGAAGGCGAACGAGAACCAGAAGTGGATCCTCCCCAGCGTGTCGTTCATCTTCCGCCCCGTCACCTTCGGGAACCAGTGGTAGACTCCGGCGAAGAGCGCGAAGAGCGTCCCCGGGGCAACGACGTAGTGGAAATGCCCGATCACGTAGTACGTGTCATGCAGATGGATGTCCGACGGGGCGAGCCCGAGGGGGAGCCCGGTGAGCCCCCCGATCCCGAACATGGGGAGAAAGGCGAGCGCAAAGAGCATGGGGGTCGTGAAGCGTATCGACCCTCCCCAGAGGGAGAGGAACAGGGCCGTGAGTATGACGATCGAGGGAACGGAGATGATCATCGTGGTGGCCTGGAAGAACGAGCTTATCACCGTCCCCATGCCGGTGAGAAACATGTGGTGCGCCCAGACGACGAACGACATGAACCCGAGAAAGATCGTGGCGTAGACCATCGAGCGGTAGCCCCAGAGGGGCTTCCGCGTATTGTTGGCAATGATCTCCGCGACGATCCCCATCGCCGGGAGAATCAGGACGTACACCTCGGGGTGGGCGAGGAACCAGAACAGGTGCTGCCACAGGAGCGGGTTCCCCCCTCCCGTATTCGCGAGCGGCTGGCCGCTCACGACGAGCCCGCTCGGCATGAAGAAACTCGTCCCGGCGAGCCTGTCCATCAGCTGGAGCACTCCCGCCGCCTCGAGCGGCGG
>DATJPH010000263.1:0-2287 GCA_035506475.1 Bacteroidota bacterium
ACGGTCCCTTCCCGTTCGATGCTGCTGTCGTTCACTGTGACCATGTTGTGGGCGCGCGATGAGCGGTACCATGTCTCATACAGCGTGTCGTCGTATGTGAGGCCGAGCCCGGCGTCGACGGCGAGCGGCCTCCCGTACGCGTACAATTCGACGTCAAGCATATCCCTGTGGGTGTGGAACCCGGCCTCCGGCCCGTAGTTGATCGAGCAGTAGAGCGCCCGGGGAGTCCAGTCGCTCCGCATCACAGTGAACCCGGAAGCGGGCATGTGGCGGGAGGTAAAGGGGGGGAGAGGTGCGCCATCCTCGCCCCGCTCTCCGAATATGTCCCGGAGGACGCCGAGCGCGTCGGGCTTGTCGAAGAGCAGGGCGCCGTCGCGGAGGACCGCCACCGGAAACAGCCCCCTCTGGCTGTCGTTGATCGCGGGGATTTCCCCCGTCGGCGTGATCATCGCGAGCCACCAGTCGATCGTCCTGCCGAGCGACGCGCGGATCTCCCGGCGGACTTCCGGTGCGCGCCCGTACACGCCGAGGAGGTATGCCAGGTTCCTGTAGTTCAGGTACGTTGCGAGCGTATAGTTGCGCGGCGAGCGTTCCGAATGCCCCCCGTCCGCGTAGAAATCCTCACGGAGGTGCGCCTGCAGGCGGTCCAGCCCCGTTGCGAGCCAGGCCGCCGACTCGCGCAGCTCCGGGAAGACGAGCGCGATCTGGACCAGCATGTACGCGCCGTGGACCTGCCAGTTGCCCGCCCTGTAGCCTTCCCAGCGTTCGAGCTCACCCAGCCACCGTCCAGCGGCGAGCGCCGTTTTCAGTATGCGAACGTCCGTTGCCGGCGACCGTCCATTCCAGCGGAGAAGGAAATCTTCGATGAACATCCGGTTGCGCATCCCGAGCCCCAGCTCGTAGTAGACGACGTCGAACTTGGGAATGCTCCCGCTGATGGAGTTCCGCTGCTCGTACCACCTGTTGAAGAGCTCGTCAAACTTGCGGAGGTAGGCGTCCTTCCGTGTCAGGACGTACGCCATCAGGAGCGGCCGCGACCACATCCAGTAGTGAAACCCGTATTTCCCCGATTGCCCGACCTCCCTGTTGAAATCAACCCGGTCGCCGAAATTCAGCACCACGTCTCCCCATGGACGGATGACGTTCCGGAGCATCTCGTTCGCGCGCACGAGTATCGAGTCGCGCTCTTCCGGCGCGGCCTCCAGTTCCGCGCGGAACGCGGCGGTATCCGTGAGCCGGTCGGTATCCAGGAGCAGGTGGTCTGTTCTCGTGATGTAGACGGGTCCCCCCGTCGCGCGCCGGTATGCCTCCCACGCCTCCACGGCGGCGGCGCGGTCACCTCTCCGGAGGGCTCCGCGGACCTGCCCGAGCCCCTCCCGGGCTGTGTCGATCGACGACCAGAGATCCTCGTCCGAGACCTCGTGGATGTGCGCCGCGACGTAGGCGCTGTCGGCAAGGCGGGAGGGGGGGGTGAACGTCCGCTGCGCGGAGGCCCACGCCGGGAGCCAGAGGAGAAGTATAAGCGGAACGCTCAGTCGCATGCGTGTGTCCCTTGCCATGTCAGCGGAACATACAGAAACCCGGTACGGTAGTCAACGCGATCGTTGCAAATCCCCGGCGAATGCTCTACATTCGTGTGCCGACGAGCCCCCCGCACATGACAAAAGCCGCATTCAAGCGCACCGCAACCGGCTACGCGTTTCTTCTCCCCGGCCTGGCGGGGTTTCTCCTTTTCACGCTCCTGCCCGTCATCGGGTCGTTCCTGGTCAGCTTCTTCCACTGGCATCTCTTCGACTCTCCCGTGTTCGTCGATACCGCGAATTACGCGCGGTTGCTCACGCACGGAGATTCCCGGTTCGCGGCATATGCGGGGAACTCGCTCTTCTTTCTCCTTGTGGTGCCGCTCGAGATGCTCGTGGCGCTCGCGGCGGCCTACCTCCTCAACGAGCGTCCCGCGGGGTCGCTTCTCTTCAAGGTGATATTCTTCATCCCCGTCGTCTTCTCCGCCGTGCCCGTGGCAATCGTGTGGGGATACCTCCTGGACACGGAGCACGGGCTCCTGAACGGACTCCTCGCGATCATGGGAGCCGGGAAAATCGCCTGGCTCTACGATCCAACCTGGATCAAGTGGGGGATCGCGCTCATGACCGTCTGGCAGGGATCCGCGTTCGGCACGATCATCTACTTTGCCGCGCTGCAGGGGATCCCCGATCAGCTGTACGAGGTCGCGCGGCTGGACGGCGCGGGGCGGTGGGCCGCGTTCAGGGGGATCACGCTCCCCCTCCTC
>DATJPH010000264.1:0-3074 GCA_035506475.1 Bacteroidota bacterium
GGGCGCTCCGTGAGATACCTGCCGGCGGCCTCCAGCACGCGGGAGCGCACCTCGTCCGTCGCTCCGCTCACGCGCGCCCCCGCCGCGTTCCTGTGACCATTGCCCCCGAATTCCGCTGCCAGCGCGTTGACACTGATCGCGCCGCGCGAGCGGAAGCTGATCTTGAGGCCGTCGCCCGTTTCCAGGAACAGCAGCCCGATCCGGCCGCCGCCGACCGCCATCGGGTACGCCGTAAAATTCTCCGTGTCCTCCTCCGTCGCTCCCGCGCGCTCGAGCATGGAGCGCGTCACGGTGATGTGGACCAGGCGCCCGCCGTACGCGGTCGAGAGGCCGGTGAGCGCCTCGCCCAGGAGCCGCATCCGCGCGGGGGACCACTGTTCGTACACCGCGGTGTAGATCGCGACGGGGTCGGCGCCCGCCTCGATCAGCCGGGCCGCGATCCTGTGCGTGAGGGGGCCGGTCCGGGGATAGCGGAAACTCCCGGTGTCCGTCATGATCGCGCAGTAGAGGGCGGTGGCCGCGTGTGCGTCGATCCTCTCCTCCGGGTCGTTGTACAGGAGCGTGCAGAGGATCTCACCCGTCGATGTCGCGGCGTCGTCGATGAGCGCGAGTGCCGCGAAGGGATCGGGATCCATGTGGTGATCGATGCAGATGCGGAGCGCGGGACTCTTCAGGACGGCGTCCTTCATGGCGCGGAGCCTGTCCGGGTGATTGGCGTCGAGGACGACGATGGCGTCGGCGGAAGCGATCAGGGGGTCGTGGCGGGACGCCTCGTATTGCCCGATGATCCCTTCGGTGTCGAGCCAGCGGTAGAAGGAGGGGAGGGGACTCACGTTGACCGTGTGCACCTCTTTCCCCCGTGCGCGGAGCCAGAGGGCCAGCGCGATTTCGGAGCCGATGGCGTCGCCGTCGGGATTGACGTGCGTCGTCAGGAGGAAGCTCGAGCGCGAGGCGAGTGCCCCGCGTACGGCTCCCGCAGGCCCGTCGCTAGCTGATGACCCAGGTTTCATCCCCGTTGAGGAGCTTCTGAAGTTCGCCTTCACCCTTGCGGCTCCGCGCGCGGGCGATCTGGTCCGCGAGCAGGTCCTCGTACGTGGGGTGATCCAGCGCAAGGAAGACTCCCATGGGGCGCGGGAGCTCGGGGTTGTGAATCATGTTCGCGAGTATGAACGCGAGCGTGGAGTCCTTCTCGTCATGGACCAGGAGGTCGGCGGCGGAGTATTTCCCGTCGGCCAGCGAGACCGCCCGCGGTGTGAACCCGTCCAGCCTGATCCCCTTGTCCTTCTTCTTGCCGAAGAGGAGCGGCTTCCCGTGCTCGAGTGCGACGACGTGATCGTCTCTCGTCTCCTTCTCGGTGAAGAGGAAGAACGCCCCGTCGTTGAACACGTTGCAGTTCTGGTAGATCTCGACGAACGCCGAGCCGTGGTGCTCCTCGGCCCTGCGGACGACTTCCTGCAGCTGCTTCGGGTCACGGTCCATCGACCGTGCCACGAACGTCGCCTGCGCGCCCAGGGCGAGCGAAACGGGGATGAACGGGAAATCAATGACGCCGGCGGGCGTGGACTTGGTGACCTGCCCCAGCACGGATGTGGGGGAGTACTGTCCCTTCGTCAGCCCGTAGATCTGGTTGTTGAAGAGGATCACCTTGATGTTCAGGTTCCGGCGGAGCATGTGGATCATGTGGTTCCCGCCGATGGAGAGACCGTCGCCGTCGCCGGTCGCGACCCAGACGTCGAGCGACGGGTTCACCATCTTCACCCCGGCGGCGATTGCCGGCGCCCGCCCGTGGATCGAGTGAAGCCCGAACACGTTCATGTAATAGGGGAACCGGCTTGAGCAGCCGATCCCCGATATCGCGACGTAGTTCTCTTTCTTGTGCGTGAACTCTGGAAACACTCTCTGAATCTGGGCGAGTATCGAGTAGTCGCCGCAGCCGGGGCACCAGCGGACGTCCTGGTCCGACTGGAAATCCTTGATCGTGAGCTTTTCGGGGTGTGCCTGCGCAGTCTCAGCCATGATTCCCTCCCATCAGTTTCTCCACGAAATTCTCGATCTCCTCCGACCGGAGCGGGAGCCCCCGCACGACGTTGAACCCGACGGCGTTCACCTGGTACGTCGAGCGGAGGAGGCGGAGGAGCTGTCCGCTGTTGATCTCCGGGACAACGACCGTCCGGAACCCGGAGAGGATCTTCCCCAGGTTGCGGGGGAACGGGTTAAGGTAGCGGATGTGGACGTAGGAAACATTTTTGCCCGATTCCCGGAGCCCGGTGACCGCGCTCTTGATCGAGCCGAACGTGCTCCCCCAGCCGACCAGGAGGACGTCCCCTGACGGGGGGCCGTCCACGGTCTGCTCGGGGATGTCGTCGGCGATCCGGCCGATCTTCGCGCTCCGCAGCCGGATCATCAGGTCGTGGTTGTCCGGGTCGTAGTTGATGTTCCCGGTCACGTCCTGTTTCTCCAGGCCGCCGATCCTGTGCTCGAGTCCCGGCGTGCCCGGGATCGCCCACGGCCGCGCGAGCGTCACCGGGTCGCGGGCGTAGGGCTGAAACGTCTTCGGGTCCTTCGCAAACGTGACGGGGATCGGGGGGAGGTCGTTCGCGTCCGGGATGCGCCAGGGCTCGGCGCCGTTCCCGAGGTACCCGTCTGTCAGGCAGATCACCGGGGTCATGAACCGGATGGCGAGCCGCGCCGCTTCGTACACGGTGTTGAAGCAGTCGCCGGGGGAGGAGGCGGCGAGCACGGCCAGGGGGGCCTCGCCGTTGCGGCCGTAGACGGCCTGCAGGAGGTCCGCCTGTTCCGTCTTCGTCGGGAGCCCAGTGCTGGGTCCCCCGCGCTGGACGTCGACGACGACCAGCGGCAGCTCCAGCATGATGGCAAGCCCCAGCGCCTCGGTCTTGAGCGCGAGGCCGGGACCGCTCGTGGTGGTGGCCGCCAGCGCGCCCGCGTACGACGCGCCGATCGCGGCGCAGATGGCGGCGATCTCGTCCTCCGCCTGGAACGTCTTGACGCCGAACTCCTTGAGCTTCGAAAGCTCGTGGAGGATGTCGCTGGCCGGCGTGATCGGGTAGCTCCCC
>DATJPH010000265.1:0-4003 GCA_035506475.1 Bacteroidota bacterium
GGGAGGCGACCCGCGGAGAACTTCTCGTACATGGGACTCAGGTCCCAGCGCGGCGGCGGGAGCGTCCCTTCGCTGAGCTGCAGGACGTGCGACGAGGGCTTTCCCCTGAGACCGAACAGAAGACCGAGCCTCATCCCGGGAGAGCCCTTTGCCGAGGCATGTTTGAAAAACGCGAATCCGTCCTCGCGGAACACCGCATCTGTTGCGCCGCCCGGCCCGCCGCTCTCCTGCGCGGTCCAGGCGACGAAGTGCACCGCCAGCCTCCCCTTCCCCCGGAACTCGACGGAGATATCGCAGGCGGCAACGTCACGGGGAACGATGCACCGGAATTCCCTGACGGAGAGCGTCCCCCGCGGCGTTGCGCCCGCATATGTCTGGAGGAGCGCGGAGGGATCCCAGCGGCGTGAGACGAACCGGAGGGGGATCTCCCTGCCGTCTTCACCGAGGAGCGTCCACGTAAAGAGGGGGCGGAACTCGAAATTATAGAAGTGCGCCTCGTCCCAGAACCCTGGAACTCCGGCAAAGAGAGGAAACGGGGGGGCCCACAGAAGCCGGTTTCCCCCCCCGACATAATGCTTGTCGCCCCGCTGAAGAATCTTCAGAATATCCGGTGCACGCGCCATGGCCCCCCCTTCCGGCTGTTCACGTTTCAGATTACGGCCCGGTGTAACCCCCTTATCTACCGATAGACCTTGACTGTCACAATGCCGTGCGCGGTCGTGGGAACGCTGATCGTACTCCCTTTTACCTCGAGCGGAGCCCCGTCTTCCTCGACAAAATTCGACAGCAGAGCTTTCGACGGGTGGAACGGGAGCGAAACGATCGCGTTCGACTGTTCCCCCTTCACGTCGTACCACTGGAGCACAAGCGCGTTCCCCTCCTCCGCCTTCTTGACGGAGGTCAGCACGAGGTTCGACGGCGTAATGGAGAGGAACGACATAGACGCAGGGAGCTTTCCCCCGTGCGCGTCGGTCATGACTGTCAGGAGCGGGGCGTTGAACTCGTATCCCCGCTGGTGCGTTGCCGACGACTCCCACCGGCCCGTGTGTGGATAGAGGGCATAGTGGATCACGTGTTTCCCCCTGTCAGCGGTCGGGTCAGGCCATTTCGGCGAGCGGAGGAGCGAGAGCCTCATCGTGTTCCCCTTGATGTCGTAGCCGTACTTGGCGCTGTTGATCAGTGACACGCCGTACCCGTCCGTCGACACGTCCGCCCATCGCGCCGCCGGCACCTCCACCTGCGCGGTCTCGACGCTGTTCCTCATCTGCGTCGAACGCCTGATTGTCCCGTACGGGGCCTCGTATGTGGCGACGGTGTCCGAAAATGCAAGCGGGAACGCCACCTTGACCATCGTATGGTCCTCCCACCAGTCGGCGTCCGTCGTGAAGTCGATCCTGTCGAGGCCGTTGTAGAGTATCACGTCCTGCGTGAAGAACGACGAGGGGAAATCCTCGGTCGGGAAGTCCTTTTTCACCCCCGGCTTCAGGTAGTCGCGCCGGAGACGCACGACCGTGCGGACCGGCCCCTGTTCGATGACTTCCGCGCCGCGGAATTTCGTCGGGAATTCCTTCCCCGTCAGGCCGATGTTCCAGGCGTCCCACTCCTTTGGAAGGTCCTCGAGCAGCTGGAGCCTGTTCCCGCTTCCGGAGAGGATCTCCCTCCCCTGCCGTTTGTCTGTTATCCCGGAGACCCACCCCGTGACGCTGTCAATGGTGACGCGGAAGAGCGCGTTTTCCGGCGCGAAGGTCCGGACCTGGCCGGTCTTCCCTGCGGCGGGCGAGCTCTTCCGCAGTTCGTAGGTTGCGTATCCGAATGCGGGAATGTGGGACGCCACGAACAGCACCTGCCGGTCGTAGCGCCCGCCTGTCACCGTCTGCGAGGGGATCTCCTTCCCCGAGGCGTCGTAGACCGCGTAGGTATTGTCGTCGCCTGCCTTGAGTTCGACCGACGCGATATCGGTCCGTTCCCAGGAGAGCGTGTTGAACACGACGACCGGCGTTCCGTGTCTGAGCCGTGCTGTGTTGGCATGCGATGCGATGTGCTCCATGGCGTGCGAGAGCTCGAAGCGTCCGATCGTTTGCGCTTCCGTGTGGGTTTCCGTCGCGTCGATGTAGACCTCGCGGATGCCGGACCCGGGGAGTATGTCGTGGAACTGGTTGAACATCACGATCCGCCACGCATCCTGGAGCGCAGCGGCGTTGTAGGGACGGCCGGAGAGGGATGCAAACGAGGAGAGCTTCTCCGCGTTCGTCAGGAGAGTCTCGTTCGACCTGTTGAATCTCTTCATGGCAGCCTGCGTCGTGAACGTCCCCTGGTGGAACTCGAGGTAGAGCTCGTTCTTCCAGACCGGCAGCGTGCTCAGGTCGTTCGTGCGGAGCCAGTCGATGTACCTGCCGGCGGTCCCGTATTCGATAGTCGGGAAGATGTCGAGCGTCTTGAGCCTGTCGATCCTGTCGAGCATTTCCAGGGATGGCCCGCCCCCGTGGTCGCCGATGCCAAAGAGGATGAGCATCTTGGTGAACCCGGTGTTTGCCTCGAACTGCCGCATCCAGTCGACGAGCTGGTACGGGTTGTCGATGGTATTGACGTAGTCGAAGGGGAAATAGGAGAGAATCCTCGAGCCGTCAGGCGATTCCCACCAGAACGTCCTGTAGGGAAACACGTTCGTATCGTTCCACCCGATCTTCTGCGTGATGAACGCGTCGATCCCCGCGTTCCGGTAGAACGCGGGCATATTCAGGTTGTACCCGAAGGAATCCGGATTCCAGCCCACTTTCACATCCGCGCCGAGTTTCTCCTTGAAATACCTCTTGGCGTACAGGAGGTGGCGCGACCAGGATTCGCCGGAGGGGAGATTGCAGTCCGGCTCGACCCACATCCCGCCGATGACCTCCCAGCGGCCGTCGCTCACCCTCTGGCGGATCTGCGAGAAGAGATCGGGATAGAGGCGTTCCATCCAGTCGTAATACGCCGCGGAGCTCTGCGTGTAGGTGAAATCCGGCCGCGCGGCCATCATGTTCATCACGGAAGAGAACGTGTTCCTGACGACCATGACCGTCTCCTTCGAGCGCCACAGCCACGCCGCGTCGATGTGCGCGTTGGCGTCAAGATAGAGCGTGAAACGGTGGACGAATGCGGCCACCGGGGCGAGTTTTGTCCGCGCTGCGGAAAGGGACATCCGGAAGCGATCGAGCGAGCCGTTGACGAGGGCGGCCGCATCGACCTCCGCGGCGGTTGCCTGCAGGAGGGCGTTGAGTGCTGTTTTTTCCTTGCGGTCCATGCGCGATTTGTCGATGCCCGGGTCCACCTTCACGCGTGCGTTCGTCTGGTACGTGTCGAAACTCAGGAGCTTCTGCGCCACCTTCAGGCCGAGCGAGAAATCCTCCACCGTCCTGGCAAGCGGGTTGTCGCTCCCCGGCACGACCTGGGCGCGAAGGAGGCGGAGGGGGCCGCCGGTGTTGATGGCCTTAATGACAAAAAGGAATTTCTCCCCCGGCGCCGCATGCTTCGTGAGCTCAAACTCGCCGTCCCAGGGAAAGTACCCTTTCGGTTCGCCGTTCACGAACAGGTACCCGTAATCGTCAACGCTCACAAGGAAGCGGACCGTTCCCGATGTCGGCGCACCGGCCATCCTCCCGGGGAGGGTGAATTCCTTTCTTATCCAGCACGAATCGATGTAGAGCCGCTGGTCGATTGTCAGCGTGGCCCACCGCGAATCGTCGAACCCCGGCTTCGTGGGGTCCGCGGAGAAATCCGTGCTGTACTTCCAGTTATCGAGCGTCCCCTTTGTCGCGGCCTCGAGCTGCGCAACGAGCCTGTCGACGTTCGACTGGCAGGATGCGGCGACGGGGAACAGGAGAGAGAGGATGATGACGGCGATTGTCTTCATACGTTGATTCCTTGTAGTTGTCGTGTCAAGAGACAGCCTTCGCCTTACGGGGGCGGCACGTGGGTTCAGGCGCCGCGTGCAGCTTTCTCCGCTTCTCCTTCCAGCACGCGGATC
>DATJPH010000266.1:0-2384 GCA_035506475.1 Bacteroidota bacterium
ACCGTGTTATCCCGCCAGGTGACATCCCTGTGCTTGGCTCCGGCTCCGCTGATGATGTAATAAACTCCCTGCACCGGCGTCAGCAACTCCTGGTGATGGTCGTGGCCGCAGAGATACACGTCGACACGGTATTTGATGAACAGCGGTTCAAGGAGCGTCCGCAATTCCTCGTTACTCCCGTGTTCGCCGTTTGAATAGACCGTGTGATGCCCCAGGACAATCTTCCACCGTGCCGTCGATCGGGCCAGCTCTCTGTCCAGCCAGGCGATCTGCCGCCCCGCGAGTGAGGTGTCGGAAAGGGTCCGGGCTTCCTTGAGACTGAGGTCGGTGAGAGGATTTGTGTCGAGACAGAAGAACTGGACAGCCGTCGTATCGTCAATCGGGGATACAAAAGTGTAGTACCGATCCGGCATTCTCCATCGCGTGCTCAGATTTGTGTAATCCACCTGTGCCTGGGGGTTGTCGACGTAGTCGTGGTTACCGAGCACGGCATAGAAGGGCACCTGCAGGCTCCGTTCGTCGTACATCTTCTCAAACCCGTTCTGCCACGCCGGGTCGGTGACGGACCTGACTCCGGTTTCGTAAAAATTGTCCCCCAGGGCAAGGACAAAGGAAATTGAATCGCTCTTTGCTTTTGCCGCCATCGATTCCCCGACCTCCCGCTGTTCATCCCCGCCGGTGCCGAAATCACCGACGGCAATGAACTGCAGATACCGTGTCCCCGCATTCCTCTCCGGAACATGGAAAGCCGGCACGGGCCTGGCGTTGAATACCTTGCTGGACCCGAACGAACTTCGGAAGAAGCCGGGAATAGGGGAACAAGCCGGGATTGCGAGGGTCAGGACAACGAGCGCATGGAAAAGAACGAACGCGGATCGTTTCATCTGGTCGGCAGGAAGATGGTGGATGGAGAATTGCACGCATCAAAGTACGGAAATCCCGGAGCAAACGAAACGAGGGTCACATCTCGAAATGGAGTCGCACACCGCCGATGTGCACGGGACCACGGTCACGGTTATACGCTGGATTGAGGATGAACTGATAGTCCGCCGATATTGCGACGGCTGCAACAAGCTGATAGGAGTAGAATGCTTCCACGATCGATTCGGGTCCGTACGTCAGCTTCCCGTCACCGATCATGAACCCTTCTCCGCCGGCGGCGAGATAATCCCGGTGATTCTGCGAAATCGTGTTGACGATGCAGGCCAGACCCGCGTTGTCATCCGGCCGTCCCCACCGGGTTCCGGACACATTCGCCCCGGCCGACAGCGAGCCGTCGACTTCCGTAAACGCCCACGTCTCGTTCTTTCCGTCATTCCAGCTTGCGCGCGCAAAGACTCCCATGTCGTTGTCAATCTGCTGTTCCAGGTTGACGACGAAACCTGTTTTCGTTCTGCCGTATGCACGTGTGAGCGCGATGTCGCGGTGGTAGACGGTATCCGTCGTTGCCAGAACGTAGTTTCCCATGCGGGCGACGTTTTCGTACACGAGAAGATGCAGACCCCCCGGCTCTCCATTCCATGTGTGTCTGTGTTCAAGTTCCAGATTGAGACTGTGTGCATCCGCGATGCGGGTGTCGAGCTGCAACTCATTTGCCTCATAGGGAACGGCGCACACTGCAGCGTGAAAGATCCACGCATCGTCGAACAATTCACACGCGACGCCCCAGGTATATCCTCGTGTATCGGCCGCATAGTCCCACGCCCCGCCGATCATGAGAGCCCAGTTAAGGAATTGCTTTCTCGGATCGTGGCTGTCCGCGTTGTTGTCGAAGTAGTCCGTCAGCGACAACTTACCCGCGCGGAGGACGAGACGGCGGACCGGCTGGGATCCCCCGGGCTGGTTGGCGGCATCAGGCACAGCCTGTGTCGAATCTCCGAGGGGAAAAGTCTGCTCGACGAAGCACCTGCCGAGATAGAGATGCGGGTCGGGGGATGCAACACGATAGATGTCTCCGTTGGGGAATCCGGCGAGTCCGAGCGTGCTGCTCAGCCCCTTCCCTCCGCTGACCTCGGGGTCGACGACGAGGGCACTACCGCTCCACAAACGCGAAGAAAGGTAGAACGTACCGGTGAACGACGTCTGGTCCTCGCCGGACGCCCGGAGACTGTTCGGCCCGCTGTACGGAGAGACAATGCCTGGACGACCCTGATTGATGACCGTCGCCTGCAGGTGGAGGCTGACGATGGGTGACAGGGTGTCCCCCGGAGCGCGATCCTGTGCGCAGAGCGAGCCTGCAATGAGGAAGAGGAGGAGTAGATGGGAGACGATTTTCACGCCGGGCCGTCAGTCGAGAGGAACGCGTTCGATTTCACCGACCTTGTCGACTTCGATGACAACGTCACCGTGGAGGTCCACATCGAACATCGGGAGAAACTTCGCAC
>DATJPH010000267.1:0-3614 GCA_035506475.1 Bacteroidota bacterium
GCCCCGGAGATGATGAAGATCCTCGTCCGGTTGTCGGAAGTGCTCATGGACGATTCGCGCCGGATTTCCCGGATGCTGTTCACCTTGATGACGTTCGCCCTGGGAATCTGTATCCTGTGGTACGGATCGGCCCCCTTGAGACGGAGCTGCTCCTGCACCGCGCGCACCTCCGCCTCCGTCAGCCGGGCAAGGGGGCCGTCGTCGTCCTTCTCCTGGGATCCCCGGGGGAGCGGGATGATCATGTGGACATCGGGATGCTGCATCGTCGACATGCGCAGGCACGACGGGCACGTGTCGCACGCCTCCTCCCCCTGCTTCTCGCACCGGAGGACGCGGGCGAGCTCCAGGGCCGCAGCGTCCTTTCCCACCCCCTCCCCCCCGTAGAAGAGGTAGGCATGCGGGAGCCTCCCGCTCCTGCGCGCCGCAAGAAGCGTCCCCTTCACGCGGCGCTGGCCGATCACGCGGGGCCAGACGGTATGCACGGGGCGAGGGAGGGTTTCAGAAGGCATTGCCGATCCCGAAATGGAAAATCGCTTCTTTGAACGTCTGCCCGAAGAGCCGCCGCTGCGTGATCCACCGCTGTCCGTTGCTCTCCGCGGGATTGTACACCCGGAACCCCCAGTCGATCCGGAACGGCCCGAAAAAGGTGTCGTAGCGAATCCCGATCCCCGCGGCCACCGCGATCGTGTTCAGCCGGAAATCGCCCGCTTCCTGCCAGACGTTCCCGGCATCGACGAACTGCACGAGCCAGATCCTGTCGAAAAGGCCGTCCCGCAGCGACTGCAGGACATTCGTCCGGAGCTCCATGCTCCCTTCGAGCGCAAGGTTGCCGCCGAGCTGCGCGGCAAAGGGGGACGATCCCCCGGAGATCAGGTCGCGCGAATTCCATCCGCGTATGCTGTTGCCGCCGCCGGCGTAAAAGCGGTGCGTCTGGGGGATCACGATACCCGGGTCCGAGCGGGCCCCGCCGTACTTATCCTCCACCCCCCCTTTGAGCTTGAAGGCGAATATCGAGAACCTGCGGGGGGCGGCTTCCGTGTACCACCGGCCGAAGAGGACCACCCTGTAGAACTGCGATATCGGGAGGCTGGGAAAGACCCCCTGCAGGAGGAGCGGGAAGAGCCCCGCCTCGTCGAACTCCGCCGACGTGATCGACCCGTCCGACGGGGAGAAGAGGTCGTTCGTCACGTCGCGCTGCAGGGTGAAGGCGAGTATCGAGTTGAACTGTTCGGTCTGGAGAAGCAGGAGCTGCTGCTGGACCACGGGGTCGTACGAGAGCTGGTAGAACGTCGCGTTCTTGCGGGAGCTGACGGTTTCCAGCGTCCAGTCGAGGAACCCGTTGGTGGTCTCGGTGAACTTGTTTGTGAACCCGAACTTGTTCCGGAAAATGCTCTGGAGGTACGGGATCTCCTTGTCGAGGATGTACGAGAACGACCATGACCCCTTGATCCTGTTGCTGAAGACGTAGGGCTGCACGAGCTCCGCCGTCAGGTCGAGATTCGAGACCGCATGCGTGTTGTCGGCGTCAAAATACCCGGGGAACTGGCTGAGCGTCTGCGTCCGGAAGCGGAGCCGCGTGGTGAACAGCCGGGCCCCCCCGAAAAAATTTCTGTGGGTGTACCCGAGTCCCGCGCCGAGGTTGAGCGCGCCGTTTTCGTCGCTCACGATGATCTCGGGGCCGAGCTCGTGCCTGTCCTTGGCCCGGAAGACGATCGAGGTCGGGACCGTGACCGCGGTGTCGCTCCGCCGGGGGACTTTCATATCCATCGCCCGGAGATCGAATATCCCGAGCCGGTTCAGGTTGCTCGCGCTCGCGGCGCTGTCCTCGATGCTGTACCGTTTTCCCGGCACGTAGGTGAGCTGCTGGAGGAAGATCTCGTCGGTGATGTCCTTGCGCGGTACGGGGGAACGGACCGAGTCGATTTCCTGGGCGATCGCGATCGGGCCGAAAAAGTACATCCTCCCGAGGTCGAACCTGAGCCGGACGCTGCAGTTTCCCGTGCTGGCATAGCGCACCGCCTGGGAGCTGTCCCTCAGGTAGCGGGCGTTCGGATAGCCGGTGTTGGCGAGGATCTTCAGCACGCGGACGACCTCTTCTTCAAGGAGCTCCGCGCTGTACGGGTCCCCCCTGACGATCTTCGGGGAGGATTGTATGTCCGTCCATATCGTCCCCGGCGCGTTGACGATCCCGAGGTAGCTGAGCGTGTCGATGATCGAGCGGTAGTTCTCCGCGATCTTCACCGTGATGTCCACCGTCCCCCCGTCCGGGTGAAAGGCCAGGGAGGTGTCGATGGCCGCCCCGAAAAAGCCCCTGTTCTCGTAGTACGTGCGGAGCCTGCGGAGATCGGCGCCGAGCGTCGGGAGGCTGAGGAATTCGTCCTTCCGGCCCAGTTTTTCGCTAATGGTGTTGTGGAGGAACTTGTTCAGGAACCCGGGGGATTCCCGCGTCGCCATCTGGGAGAGGAGCTCGTTCCTTGTCAGCGCGGAATTTCCTTCGAAGGCGATCGACGAGATCTCGTACCTGCCTGCGGGCTGGGCGGGCGCGGGGGCGGCCGTCAGGAGGGCGAGCGCGGCCAGAAGCAGGGGGTGCCGGGCGCGCATGGCCGGGCGCGCGGATGGCGGCAGAGGGAAGGACCGTTCAGGGCGGAGCACGCGTGGTGTCTGAATTCGGATGCCCGGCGACATGATAAAAAAACCCAGCCGCACCGGCTGGGTATGCAAGTTACATAATCGGCAACAGAGAATCAACGTGGCGTGTGCACGCCGCCGGGCTCAGTACTCCCCTTCGTCTTCAAAGAAAAAGTCCTCGCCCGTGGGATAATCGGGCCAGATCTCCTCCATGCTCTCGTACGGTTCCTCGCTGTCCTCCAGCTCCTGCAGGTTTTCCACCACATCGACGGGAGCCCCCGTCCGGATAGCGTAATCTACGAGTTCTTCTTTTGTCGCCGGCCAGGGAGCGTCATCCAGGTAGGAAGCCAGCTCCATTGTCCAAATCAATTCTCACCTCGTGTACTCGTTGTGCTGACAAGCTCAGAGCGGTACCTCGCCGCGTCGATGTCGTCGAAGAAGTAGTCGACCGGGTTTTGCTTCCTCCCCATGTAGCGAACCTCGTAATGCAGGTGCGGGCCGCTCACTAAACCTGAACGTCCGCTTTTCGCAATGAGTTCCCCGCGGTGCACGGTCTGTCCCTCCCGGACGAGCGTCCGGCTCAGGTGCGCGTAGAGCGAGGAATACCCGTACCCGTGGTTGATCTCCACGACCATCCCGTACCCCCCGGCTGTCCTTCCGCAGAAGTGGACGACGCCGTCACCGGCCGCGTAGACGTTCGTTCCCACGTCGCTGATGATGTCTATCCCTTCATGCATTTTGTAGACATGGAGGACCGGGTGGATCCGCATCCCGAAGCTGTTGAGCGAATAGGGGCCCGCCATCGGCTTGATCGCGGGGATATGCGCGAAGAGCCCCTTGTTGTACTCCATGCGCCGCGTGATCTCTTCGTAGCTCGCCTGCTGGAGCTTGACTTCCCGTTCAAGCTTGTCAAGGAGCGAGGAGGAACCGGAAAGCACCTCGCGTGCCTCACCCGAAAGGAACGCGTTGACGGCCGGCGGGACCGA
>DATJPH010000268.1:0-12969 GCA_035506475.1 Bacteroidota bacterium
TTCCGATGCCGAGGCTTTACCTCATCGAAGGGGAGCAGCCGAATGCATTTGCCACGGGGCGGGATCCTGCCCACGCGGCGATCGCCGTGACGGAGGGGATACTGAAGACGCTCCCCCCGGATCAGCTCAGGGGGGTCCTGAGCCACGAGCTTGCCCACGTCAAACACCGGGATATATTGATAGGGACGGTCGCCGCCACGATGGCCGGAGCGATCAGCATGATCGCCAACATGGCACAGTGGGCGCTGATATTCGGCGGAGCGGGTCCCCGCTCGAATGACAGGGAGGGAGGAAGCCCGCTCGGCGGCCTCCTGATGCTCATCGTCGCTCCGATCGCCGCGATGATGGTCCAGATGGCGATCTCCCGGTCGAGGGAATTTGAGGCTGACGCAGGGGGCGCGCAGATTTCCGGAAACCCGCTTTCGCTGGCCAGCGCCCTGAGAACGCTCGAGAGGAAATCCGAAGAGATCCCGATGGAGGCCAGCCCCGCCACCGCGCACATGTTTATCGTCAATCCCCTCTCCGGGGGAGGACTTGCCCGTCTGTTCAGCACACATCCGCCGATGGAAGAGCGGATTGCCAGGCTCGAGGGGATGGTGTACGGGCAGGGAGCGTCCCGGTAAATGAAAAAGATCCTCCTCTTCACCGCCGGGATCCTCGCCATCGTCGTGCTGACGGGCTCGCTCCTCCTCTACCTGAACCGGGAGAAGATCGTCACCTACTCAATTGACAGGGCGCTCACGAAAGTTGAGGAACAGGTGCTCCAGAGGCTTCCCGACCAGAAGGCGGTCGAGGAGGCGAAGGCCGACTTCCTGAAGCTGCACGAGAGGCTCCAGACGGGCTCGGTGAAGACCGAAGACGTGAAGACGCTTGCAGGGATGTTCTACAACAGCTACAAGGAGGGAAAGATCGATTCGCTCAAGGCGCGCCGGATCGTGGAGGAGGTGCACAGGCTCGCCGCACAATGACGCATCAGGCGTGCCGGCGGGCGAGTCTTTTTTTCCAGAGCCGAAGCGCCCTGGCAACTTCCTCGGGTGAAGTCGAGCCTGAGGATTTCTTCATTGAAAGCGACGTCCTCGCATCAAGCAGGAGCGTCACGTCCCGGCTGAACGCGGTCGACCTCTTCGTGTACTCCCTGAGCGGAATTTCGCCCAGCGAGCATCCCCGCTCCGCACAGAGCGCAACAAGCCCCCCCACGATCCCGTGAGCATCCCGGAAGGGGATCCCCTTCCGCACAAGGTAATCCGCCAGCTCGGTCGCCAGAAGCTGGTCCCCGTTGAGTTCATCCTCGAAGCGCCCCTCGTCAAACGTGACCGTCCCCATCATGCGTGCCAGAACGTCGAGGGAGGTCGTCAGCGTATCGGCAGCATCAAACAGAGGCTCCTTGTCCTCCTGCATGTCGCGATTGTAGGCTAGCGGGAGCCCCTTCATCACGGTCAGCAGCGCCATCAGGTCACCGTACACCCGCCCCGTTTTCCCCCGGATCAGCTCAGCCATGTCGGGGTTCTTCTTTTGCGGCATGATGCTGCTCCCGGTTGTAAATGACTCTCCTATCTCCGCGAAGTGCCACTCCTTTGAGCTCCAGAGGACAAGCTCCTCCGCGAACCTGCTGGCGTGCATCATCGTTATTGCCGCGGCACCGATGAACTCCAGGAGCGCGTCCCTGTCGCTCACCGCGTCGATGCTGTTGGCGACGATCCCCTCCATCCCCAGCGCGCGGGCTGTTCTGTGCCTGTCGATGGGGAACGAGGTCCCCGCCAGCGCCGCCGCTCCCAGCGGTGAAAGGGAAGCACGCTTGCGGCAGTCAGCAAACCGCTGCCGGTCGCGTTCGAACATTTCGACGTACGCAAGCAGATGGTGGGCAAGGAGGACAGGCTGCGCCCTCTGCAGGTGGGTGTACCCGGGCATGATAACGTCGCGGAACGCTTCGGCCTTCGCCACGAATGCGCGCTGGACTGAACGGAGGAGGGCTGTCACGGTATCGATCCTCCCCCTGAGATAGAGGCGCGTATCGAGCGCCACCTGGTCGTTCCGGCTCCGGGCGGTGTGCAGCTTCCCTCCCACACTGCCTGCCAGCGCGATCAGCCGGCGCTCGATCGCCATGTGGATGTCCTCGGAGGTAAAACGACCCGAGGCACCTTCCAGGCTTAGCCACTTCGCCCCGCCGGCTGCCACCTCCCGGCGGATGGCCTCAAGCGCCCGCGTGATCCGGCGCGCCTCCGCGCGGGAGACGATCTTCCGCGAGGCGAGCATGGCGATGTGTGCCAGACTCCCTTCGATATCCTCCGCCGCCAGGCGCCTGTCGACGTCGAGCGACGACGAGAACCGGAGCGCGCGGGGATCCAGCGGCTCCCGGAACCGCCCGTGCCACTTCTTCATCGGACGGTGGCGGGCTGCAGGACGGTGTGCTCCGGCTCTTCGGCCGAGGCGGCCACGGCGTTCTGCACCTGGTGGTATGTCCGCACAGGAAGCCCGAAGATCTTGATGAACCCTTCCGACGCCCTGTGGTCAAACTGGTCCTCTTCGGTATACGTTGCAAGCTTGGCGTTGTAGAGCGAGAATATCGATTTTCTCCCGGCCACTCCCATGTTCCCTTTGTACAGCTTCACCCTGACCGTGCCGGTCACCGTCTTCTGCGTTTCGTCGACGAAGGCATCAAGCGCATTCCTGAGGGGAGAATACCAGAGACCGTTGTAGACGAGATTGGCATACTCCGCCGCAAGCTGGTTCTTCATGTGGAACACGGTTTTGTCGAGCGTGAGACGCTCCAGTTCCGTGTGGGCAAAGTGGAGGATCGCCGCCCCGGGCGCTTCGTAGATTTCACGTGATTTGATCCCGACGAGCCGGTTCTCCACCAGATCGATCCGCCCCACGCCGTGTGCGCCGCCCATGTCATTGAGCGTGAAGACAAGGCTCACCGGCTCGAGGCGAGAACCGCCGACCCCGACGGGGATCCCCTCTTCGAAATCGATATCGACATACTCGGGCGTATCCGGGGCAAGCTCGGGAGCGATCGTCCGCTGGTAGGCGTCCGCGGGGGGTTCGACCATCGGGTCTTCCAGCACGCCGCACTCGATGCTCGTTCCCCAGAGATTCTCGTCGATCGAGTACGGATTGGCCACCGTCGCGGCGACGGGGATATTGTTCTTCCGGGCATAGGCGATCTCCTCCTCGCGCGACTTGAATTCCCACTCCCTTAAGGGGGCAAGAACCTTCAGCTCGGGGGCCAGGGCCGCGACCGAGACTTCAAAGCGGACCTGGTCGTTTCCTTTCCCCGTGCACCCGTGCGCCACGTGCGTCGCCCCTTCCTTCCGGGCGATATCCACGAGCATCTTGGCAAGCAGGGGACGTCCCAGGGACGTCGCCATCGGATAGGACTTCTCATACACGGCGCCCGCCTTGAGCGCAGGCCAGACATATCCCGTCAGGAATTCCTCCCTCAGGTCCTTGACGTAGACCTTCGAAGCCCCCGTGGCGTAGGCCTTGGCCTGGACGCCGTTCAGCTCCTTTTTCTGACCCAGGTCGCCCGTCGCGGCGATCACCTCGGCGTCCTTCCGTTCGATGAGCCATTTGACCATCACCGACGTGTCGAGCCCGCCTGAATACGCGACCACAATCTTCGTGGATTTCATTCCTGTCCCTCTATGAGTTTGTTCTTGAGAAATTGAAGTACTGTTCTTGTCCTCCGCCTGGAGCCGGGGATGATGAGCAGCGTGTTGTCCCCGGCGACTGTGCCGATCACATCGGGATGCTTCTGGACATCGATGTACTCGCCCACCGTGTTGGCGCATCCGGGGAGCGTATGCACGACGATCATTGCCTCGTTGGCGTCGATCGAAAGCACCTCGGCGTTCACGAGCGGCCTGAGCGCCTGCACCTCCACCGGAGCCTGTATCGCGTACTGCCCGCCCGCCGAGGAGACGATCCGGCTGACGCCGAGTTCCTTCATGTCGCGGGAGAGCGTCGCCTGCGTGACGTTGCATCCCCGTTTTTTGAGCTCGCGCCGGAGGCCGTCCTGGCTTCCGATCTGCTTCGTCGCGATGATCTCCCTGATGGCGAACAGCCGTGCCTGCTTTGTCATGTCATCCTCTGGCGACCTGTGCCGCCTCCTGGCCGGCATGGACGAGCTCCGTGCCGATGCCGAGGTCGGTGAAGATTTCAAGGAGGATGGAGTGCTTGATCCTCCCGTCGATAAGGTGGACCTTGTTGACGCCCGCCCGCAGGGCCCTGAAGGCCGAGCGGATCTTCGGGATCATGCCGTCGCTGATCACCCCGTCGGCCATGAGCCGTTCCGCCGTCGTTTGGTCCATGCTCGGCACGAGAAGGTCGGCCGCCATGACGCCTTCGACGTCGCTCAGGAAGACGAGCTTCTCGGCCTTCAGCTCCGCGGCGATCGCGGAAGCGGCGACGTCCGCGTTGACGTTGTGCGGCTCGGAGGCGTCATTGACGCCTATCGGGGCGATCACGGGCATGATCCTGTTGTTGAGCAGCAGGTTCAGGTACACGGTGTTCACACCGGTGATTTCCCCCACCAGCCCGAGATCCACCCCCCCCTCCTCGAACTTCTTCACCTTCAGGAGGTGTGCGTCGATCCCGCAGAGTCCCACCGCGTCGCCGTCGTGCCTGTTGATCCTTCCGACGATCTCCTTGTTCGTCTTCCCGGCGAGCACCATCTGCACGACGTCCATCATCGGTGCGTCGGTATAGCGCTGCCCGTTCACAAAACGGGTTTCGAGCCCGAGTTTGGTGGCCATCCCCGTGATCTCTTTCCCGCCGCCGTGGACGATCGCCACGTTGATGCCGATCTTCTTTAACAGCGTCACGTCCTGGGCGAAGGCTTCCTTCAGCTCGTCGTCCACCATCGCAGCGCCGCCGTACTTCACGACAAAGGTCTTCCCTTCGTACCGCGAGATGTACGGGAGCGCTTCGATCAGGACTTCCGTTTTCGCACCCAGCGAGGTGATCATTCCTCAGGTCCGGTAGTTCGCGTTGATCGCGACGTACTCTTTTGACAGGTCGCACGTCCAGAAGGACGCCTTCCCCTCTCCTCCATTCAGACTGACGTTGACGGTGATCTCGCTCCGGCTCAGGACGCGCTTTGCGTCCTCCTCGGAGAAATCAATCACGTAGTTCCGCCTGAGGATCGGCACGTCGCCGAACGAAATCTCGACATTCGAGGGGTCGAAGTCGACGCCGGAGTATCCGACGGCTGCCAGGATGCGGCCCCAGTTCGCGTCTTCGCCGTGGATTGCGGTCTTGACCAGGCTGGAGTTGGCGATCGCGCGCGCCGCTTTCACGGCGCTTGCTTCGTCAGCCGCGCCGGTGACGTTGATCTCGACGAATTTTGTCGCCCCCTCACCGTCCTTCACGATCATCTTCGACAGAACAACGAGGACGTGTTCCAGTGCAGCGTAGAACCTGTCATACTGCGGCCCCGTGCTTTCGACGAGCGGCGGCGCGCCGGAGGCGCCGTTGGCAAGAACAGCAACCATGTCGTTCGTGCTCGTGTCGCCGTCGACCGATATCCTGTTAAATGACCTGTCTGCAGCCCGTCCCAGGGCCGTGCTGAGGACGTCCGGGGCAACCGCGGCGTCCGTCGTGATAAAAGCTAACATTGTGGCCATATTCGGGGCTATCATCCCCGACCCTTTTGCCATCCCCCCGATTCTTGCCGGTGCCCCGCCAAACTCGAATTCCACCGCACATTCCTTGACGAACGTATCGGTCGTCATCAGCGCCTCTGCCGCGTCAGCTCCCCCCAGGGGACTCACGGATTTCGCCGCCTGCGCGATGCCTGCGGTAATGGTCTCGATCGGGAGGAACTGCCCGATCACCCCCGTCGAAGAAACAAGGACTTCGGCGGCGCCGACGTTCAGCGCCGAGGCCGCGGCGGCGACCATCGCCCGCGCATCGTTTAGCCCCCGGTCCCCCGTGCAGGCGTTCGCATTGCCGCTGTTTACGACGATCGCCCGGAATGTGTGCGACCCCTTCATCTGTTCGCGGGTCACAAGCACGGGGGCGGCCTGTACCCTGTTTGTCGTCAGAACGACGGCCCCCGAGGCCGGCGCATCGGAGACAAGGAGGCAGAGGTCCTTCTTCGCGCGCTTGACCCCGCAGTGGATCCCCGCAGCCCGGAAGCCCTTCGGTGCCGTGATGCCGCCCGGGATTTCGGTAAACGCAGAGCGCCGCACTGCAGGCATTGTCACTTCGGTGATAGTGTTCATTTCAGTCCTGTTGTTTCGGGAAGACCAAACATGAGATTCATATTCTGGACCGCCTGGCCCGCCGCCCCTTTGACGAGATTATCGATCACGGAAATCACGATAAGCTGGTTCGTTCGCGGCTCGACAGTAACCGCGATGTCGCAGTAGTTCGTCTTTGTCACCGAAAGGAGCTGGGGTACTTTCTGCGTTATCCGGATAAAAGGGTGTGAGGAGTAGAATTCGCCGTAGAGCGTCTGCAGCTCCTCACCGGTGACCGTCACAGCAAGCCCCGCATGCGACGTGGCATAGATCCCGCGTGTTACCGGGATCAGGTGAGGGACGAACGACGCCGTCACCGGGGATCCCGAAGCCCCCGAAAGAACGCTTTCGATTTCCGGGATATGCTGGTGCGTGCCGATCTTGTACGCCCGGACATTTTCATTGAGCTCCGCAAAACTCATATCGACGGACGCACTCCGTCCGGCACCCGAAACTCCCGAGAGAGCGTTGATCACGATCCCGCCGGGATTGATGATGCCGTGTTTCAGCGCCGGCAGCAGGCCGAGGATCGCGGCGGTCGGGTAGCAGCCCGGGTTCGCCACCAGCGAGGCAGCCCCTATGGCATGCCTGTTGATTTCGGGGAGCCCGTACACCGCGCCCTGGAGAAGCTCCGGAGCGGTGTGGGGACGCCGGTAGTATTGCTCATAGAGCTCCGGGGACGGGAGCCGGAAATCCCCCCCCAGGTCGATGATCTTCCCTATCTTCGCTTTCAGCACAGGGACGACCTTCATCGCCTCGCCGGAAGGCAGGGCGACGAACGCGACATCGATCCCGTCGAGTCCGGCAGGGATGAGCTCGTCGTACGACAGATCGCACTGTCCGGCGAATGACGGGTAGAGCGCATCGACTCTCTGGCCGGCGGACGAGGCCGCCGTCACCTTCTTCACGCGGACTTCCGGATGGGACGAGAGCACCCTCAGGAGCTCCGCGCCCGAATACCCCGATGCACCGATAATTGCTGCGTTCACCACGACGCCTGAACCCTCCAAAAAAATAGTACTTGCATAAATATGCAAAAACGTGTATTATTATGCAAGCACTTTTTACAGATTTCTTTTCCGGGGACTTCGCCATGACGATGCACGACAGAGAAGCGGCCGCATTCTTCCACACGTACAAACGACTCCCCCTCGAGGTTGTACGGGGAGAGGGCGTCTACCTCTTCACCGCCGACGGGAGGAGGTACCTTGACATGTTCGCGGGGCTCGCCGTCAATGCCCTCGGGTACGCTCATCCCCGCGTCGTCGAGGCCATCTGCGCGCAGGCGTCGCGGTACACACACCTGTCGAATTATTTCCTGCAGGAGCCGCAGATCCGCCTGGCAGAGCTCCTGACAGGGCTCTCCGGTTACCCGAGGGTCTTTTTCAGCAACAGCGGGACGGAGGCGGTCGAAGGAGCGGTCAAGATCGTCAGGAAGTGGGGCTCGGCCAGGGGGAAGTCCGAGATCCTTGCAATGACTAATTCGTTTCACGGCCGGACGATGGGGGCGCTCTCCCTGATGGACCGGCCGAAATACAGGGACGGATTCGGCCCGTTTCTCGAGGGGTGCCGCGTCATCCCGTTTAACGACATCCCCTCGCTTCGCAAGGCCGTCAGCGGGAAAACCGCGGGCGTCCTGCTTGAATTCATACAGGGGGAAGGGGGAATCAGGCCGGTTTCGGCTGAATTTGCACGGTCTCTTTCGGACCTGCAAAAGGAGCTGGGATTCATCATTGTCGCAGACGAAATCCAGTCAGGCGCGGGCCGAACAGGAAAATTCTTCGGTTTTCAGCACTATCCTGTCACCCCGCAGGTGGTGACACTCGCCAAGCCGATCGGTGGAGGGCTCCCCCTGGGTGCCATACTGGCGACCGAGGAAGTCTCGTCGGTACTTGAACCAGGAATGCACGGGACCACATTCGGCGGAAATCCTGTTGCGTGTGCAGCAGGATGCGCGGTTCTGGGCGAAATAGAGGGGAAGAATCTCGTTGCGAAGGCATCGATGCTCGGGAAGCGGCTCAAAGAGGGGCTCCAGGGGCTCAGTGACGAATTTCCGGGTCTGATCAAGGAGGTCAGGGGCTACGGGCTCATGGTGGGGGCCGAACTTGACCGGAGCGGAGAGGGGATTGCGGCCTCGATGATGGAAAAGGGGATCCTGATAAACTGCACAGATACAACGGTTCTCAGGTTCCTCCCCCCACTTTTGATCGAGGAATCACATGTCGATGAGACGATCGCTGTGCTGAGGGGTGTATTTTCTGCACTTTGAGCAGAATATGAGCATTTTTACGCTACACTTCCGATCGCCCTTTGAGATCGCCTGATATCTTGACCAGGTGATTATACTCATCCCTTGTCAGGAATCGGAGCCATTTCTCGTCAACCACAAAATGAGTCGAGATATCACCCGAAATCTCGTTCATTTTTCTCCCCATCTCCTTGACCATATCATCTTTTTCCGGAGTTCTCCATTCCTGCTCAGGGAACCCATCTTTTTCTCCCATCGGGATGCTCTCACTAGGACTCTCAGTCTTACTAACATTGACTGACTGTCCTACCTTAATGACTGGAAGTCCTACCAATACGTCAGCATGACTTACCATGGCGACGGGCTGACCTGCATAATGGACCGTTTGGCGTACCTCATTAACTGGTCTGCTGGTTCCCCCTACCGGCGAAAATGCGAGCACGCTTGCCATCAATTTCTCTTCGCGGAGCGCGTACTTCACAGGTTTGAATCTGTTGGCCTCCCTGACTTCCAAGTACCCTGATTCCCGCCACTTTTTGAGCAACCGTTGTATGGTCCTGATCGAAAGCCCCACCATTTTCGCGAGGGTCTCCTTGGATGCCTCAAATTCACCACCAGGCCCCCCCTTTTTGTCGCTGACCAGGCTCCTGATAGAGTAGTAAAGCAACTTCTCGCTCCAATGGAGGAGCGGGCTTTGCATGATGAGATCCTGGACCTTCGTGATGTGCCCCGATTTCTCGTGCGGAGTGTTCATAGATTCAATGCTCCGGGTATTGCGCTGTCCGTGACATGTACAAATCTAATCAATTTTCTCCCTCCCATGCCAGAAATGGCAAACATTCTTTCCGCAATTGACAAACTCTTCCCCGTTCATCCCCTTTTCTGAGTGCAATCCCCTAATATTGGCCAAATACGCAGGTTTTTCTATTAATCCTCTGGCACGTCTATTGTCCCGTTGTGGATGATCTATCCGTCCGCACCTCTGTATCCAAATGGAGAGGGCTGTATGTTCCCGATCATCGAAAAGAAAGTCCTCGCTCCCACAATCACCCGGTTTGACATACAGGCTCCCTTCATCGCACGGAAGAGGAAGGCGGGTAATTTCGTCATGGTGCGCGTCGAGGAAGGAGGAGAACGGATTCCCCTGACGATCGCCGACGGCGATCCCTCCAGGGGGACAATCACGCTGATCGTCCAGGCAATCGGCGGGACGACGAAGCTCCTCTGCAGCAAGAACGCCGGCGATATGCTTCTTGACGTTGTCGGCCCTCTCGGGAACCCGACGCCCATCGAACACCACGGGGTCGTCGCCTGCGTGGGGGGCGGCGTCGGCACCGCGGAACTCTACCCGATCGCGAAAGCGCTCAGGGAAGCCGGGAACCGGGTGCTCACGATCATCGGCGCCCGTTCAAAAGACCTCGTGATCCTCGAAAAGGAGATGGGGGCCTGCTCCGACGAGACGTTCGTCACGACGGACGACGGCTCATATGCGCGGAAAGGTTTCGTCACCGATCAACTGAAGGATCTTCTCGAAGCTCCGCACGGAGTGAACGCCGTGTACGCCATCGGCCCCCTCCCCATGATGAAGGCAGTCGCCGGCCTCACGAAATCGTACGGGGTGCACACGCTCGTCAGCCTCAATACGATCATGGTCGACGGAACGGGGATGTGCGGCGGCTGCCGGGTCACCGTGGCGGGGCAGATGAAGTTTGCCTGCGTCGACGGCCCCGAGTTCGACGGACACACTGTCGATTTCGACGAGCTGATGATGAGAAACCGTACGTACGTTGACATGGAACGGATCTCCGATCAGAAACATGTCTGCCGGCTTGCAGGCGTGAAACAGGAGGCGGCCTCATGAGCCAGAACAACCCACTGAAACCGTCTCAGCGGATGAAGATCCCCCGCCAGGGATCCATCGAGCAGGCACCCGACGTGAGGAGCATGAACTTCCTCGAGGTCTCTTACGGCTTTGACGAGGAACGGGCCATACTGGAGAGCCAGCGCTGCCTGGAATGCAAGCAGCCGTACTGCACGGACGGCTGTCCGGTGGGTATCGACATCCGCGGATTCATCGACCTCGTCGTTCAGAAAGACTACGTGGGTGCCGTGAAGAAGATCAGGGAGGCGAACTACCTCCCCGCCATCTGCGGGAGGGTGTGCCCGCAGGAATCCCAGTGCGAATCTCTCTGCGTGATGGGGAAAAAGCTTGACCCGGTGGCAATCGGCAAGCTGGAACGGTTTGTGGCCGATTTCGAGATGAAGAATAATCTCTTCACCCCTCCGGTCATCCGTGACAAACGCCCCGAGAAGGTCGCCATCGTCGGCTCCGGGCCCTCCGGACTCACGTGCGCGGCCGAGCTGGCGCAGATGGGATACCAGGTCACGATATTCGAAGCCCTTCATGCCGTCGGCGGGGTCCTCCGGTACGGGATCCCCGAATTCCGGCTCCCGAAGGAGATACTCGATCTTGAGACGGACCGGATCAAAGCGCTCGGCGTGGAGATCTACACGAACTTCGTCGTCGGTAGGACGGCAACCATCGACGAGCTGTTCGATGAGTGGGGATTCAAGGCCATATTCCTCGGGACAGGCGCCGGCACGCCGACGTTCATGGGGATACCGGGCGAAAGTCTCAGCGGGGTCTACTCCGCGAATGAATTCCTCACGCGGGTCAACCTCATGGGCGCCTACAGGTTTCCGCAGAACGACACGCCGATACGCGTGGGAAAAGCCGTGGGGGTGATCGGGGGCGGAAATACCGCGATGGATGCGGTGCGCACGTCGAAACGGCTCGGCGCCGAGAAGGCGTACCTGGTCTACAGGCGGTCACGGGAGGAGATGCCTGCGCGCGAAGAGGAGATCCATCACGCCGAACAGGAAGGAATCGAGTTCCTTCTCCTGACGGCACCGCTGAAGATACTCGGCGACAAGAATAACTGGGTGTGCGGCATGGAATGCCAGAAAATGGAGCTCGGGGAGCCCGACGAATCAGGCCGCAGGAGGCCGGTCCCCGTCAAGGGATCGGAATTCACGCTCGAGCTGCAGACGGTCATTGAGGCGATCGGACAGAAACCGAACCCGATCATACAGGCGACGACCCCGGGGCTCGAAACGAGCAAGCGGGGAACCGTCGTGACAAACGACAGGCAGAAAACAAGCAGGGATGGAATATTCGCTGGGGGTGACCTCTCACGCGGCGGGGCAACGGTGATACTGGCGATGAAAGACGGCAAAGGGGCCGCCTCGGCGATACACGAGTATCTCAACCCGGCGCAGCCGGCGGCCTGAATCGCCTATGTTCCTTTCAATCGAGCCCCTGTCGGTGAGACCGGCAGGGGCTTCTTTGTTCCTCATAACTCCAACCGCGCCCCGAACCTGATCTGTCTGGGCGGGCCCCAGTTGCCCGAGTTCTTCCCTTCGTTGACGGCTTTGTAGAACGCGACATATTGCGGGCCATTCTGCGACGCTTCAAGAGCCCCCGACGGAGACGACAACCACCCGTCGTTCGAAGGATCGCCGGTGCGGGAAAACACGTTGACTGCGTTGTCAGTTCCGAGGAGATTGATCGCGTACAGATACAGATCCAAAGTGACGGGCCCGATTGCAAACATTTTGTCGATGCGCCCGTCAATCTGCGCAAAACCGGGCGTTGTCCAGGAGCGATTCGGTTGGTCTCCTGTAACCGCATACCCGCTGTGGAACGCGAGCACAAGATTGATACCGGACTGTTCGAGGACCGGCCCGCCGTCGTCCTTGCCGAACCGGTAATCAAGAAGGAGGCTGCCATGATGGGCCGTGTTAAAATCGACGGCGGATTGATAGGCCTGGGTGACATAGATCGGACCTCCGCCGATCTGAGGCTGATTCAACGAATTGAACCAGCCGGTGTTGACGGACTGCAGGGTATAATTGAGTTGCGCGGCCAGGCGGTCCGTGCGGTGCAGCGACAACGCGATTTCAATCCCCTTCGGGTACACATCGACGGTGCCGGGCCAGAACTGGTATTGCGAGGATACGCCGGCGTTCGGAAAGAGGACCGGGAACTGCACGGGTATCAGGTATCCGGGGTTCCGGACAATGCCGAGCTCGTGCGAAATGCTCTTGTAGAACCCGGTTACATCGAACGAGAACAGATCGCCCGCCTGAGCTGACACACCGGCTTCGCCTTCCGAGACGAGAGCAACGTTCATCCCTCCGCCGAATGTGGTTGCCGCCTGAACGAACCGTCCGAGCTGGCCGTGGAGTATGACCCTGTCGCCGAGGGGTACCGCAAGACCGATGCGGGGGCTGATCTGCGACGTCGTAGCGTCGCTGACGATCTGTGATGCCAGGAGGAGGCCATTCTGCCCCAGCTGGATGGCGTACGGATTTGCCAGGTCTTTCGCTCCAGGATCGATGAAGTCATACCGGATGCCGAGCGTAATCTGGACGCCGGTCAAATCGATCCTGTCCTGTATGAACCCGCTCCAGATGAGG
>DATJPH010000269.1:0-4262 GCA_035506475.1 Bacteroidota bacterium
CAGGAGGGCTGATCACCGGGGGCGGCACCACCACACGGTGAACCGCCCCTTTTCTTTCGTCCATGCATCATACACCACCGGCCGCGCAGCATGATTCACCGCCATGATTTTCTGATTATCGGCACCGGGATTGCGGGGCTCTCGTACGCGCTGAAGGCCGCACGGGTCGGCACCGTCGCGGTGATCACGAAGAAGGAGAAGGCGGAGTCCAACACCAACTATGCCCAGGGGGGCGTCGCGGCCGTGATGTCGGCCGTGGATTCGTTCGACCTTCACGTCCGGGACACGCTCGCGACCGGGATGGGGCTTTCCCACCGCGATGCGGTCGAGATCATGGTCCGCGAAGGGCCCGAGCGCCTCAGGGAGCTCATCGACGTGGGGGTCCGGTTCACGCACAGGGACGGGATGCTCGACCTGGGGAGGGAGGGGGGGCACTCGACAAACAGGATCGTCCACGCAAACGACCTGACGGGAAGGGAGATCGAGCGGGCGCTCCTGCAGGCGGTCGCCGAGAATCCTGCGATCACCACGTTCGAGAACCACGTCGCCGTGGAGCTCATCACGGAGCACCACACGGTCGAAAAGCGCGTCATCGACAGGAACGCCATCCACTGCTGGGGAGCGTACGCGCTCGATACCGTCGGGAGGCGGGTCGACACGTTCACGGCGAACGTCGTGATGCTTTCGACCGGAGGGCTCGGTCACGTCTACCTGCACACGACAAACCCGGTGATCGCCACCGGCGACGGCGTCGCGATGGCGTACAGGGCGGGGGCGCAGATCGCCAACATGGAGTTTATCCAGTTTCATCCCACGACGCTGTACAATTCGGGGACCCCGTCGTTCCTCATCTCCGAGGCGGTCCGGGGGTTCGGCGGCGTCCTGAAGGCGCGCAACGGGGATGAGTTCATGCAGCTGTACGACGAACGAAAGTCGCTTGCCCCCCGCGATATCGTCGCCTACGCCATCGATACCGAGCTGAAAAAGAGGGGGGACGATTACGTCCACCTCGACCTGCGCCACCTCTCCGCCGACGGGGTGCGCGAACACTTCCCCCACATTTACGAAACCTGCCTGAAGAAATTCAAGCTGGACATCACCAAGGAACCGATCCCCGTCGTCCCGGCCGCCCACTATTCCTGCGGGGGCGTCGTGACCGACATCGACGGGAGAACCGGGATTCGTGGGCTCTACGCCTCCGGCGAGGTGAGCATGACCGGCGTGCACGGGGCGAACAGGCTTGCCAGCAATTCGCTTCTCGAGGCCCTCGTGTTCTCAGACAGGGCGGCGCGCTCCTCCACGGCCTACCTGCAGGAAGACCCCCCGCCTGTCCCCGCGGTGCGCGAGTGGGACGACAGCGGGACGTTCAACAGCGAGGAGTGGATACTGATCCTCCACAACCGGCGGGAGATCCAGCAGATCATGTGGGACTACGTCGGCATCGTCAGGTCCGACCTCCGGCTCGAGCGGGCGGCACGGCGGATGGAGCTCATCCGGCACGAGGTCGAGGCGTTTTTCAAGAAGACCAAGGTCACCGAGGGACTTCTCGAACTGAGGAACATCGCCCTGTGCGCCGAGCTGATCATCCGCTGTGCGATGAAGCGGAAGGAGAGCCGCGGGCTTCACGTCACCACCGACTACAGGCAGCGGGACGACGAGCACTTCCTCCGCGACACGCTGATCGACGACTGAGTGCGGCCCCTCCGCATCACGGTTCTTGGAAATCCGGCGGGGGAGTCGTATATTTGGGTCTCAAACGTCCCATTGGACAACGAGGGAATGAGCACAAACGATCTCGATAAGCCCCACTGCCACTGTGCGGTCTTCGGCGTGTTCGGTTCGCCTGCCGCAGCTCAACTGACATATTTCGGACTCATTGCCCAGCAGCACAGGGGCCAGGAAGGCTCGGGGATCGTCACCGCGGACAGCGAGGGGACGGCCGGGAAAACCCGGTTTCACGTCCACAAAGACTTCGGGCTCGTCGACGACGTGTACCGCCAGGACCGCGTCCTTGTCGACGTGCTGAAAGGCTCCAGCGCCATCGGGCACAACCGCTATTCGACCGCGGGCGCTTCGAACAACAAGGCGAACATCCAGCCCTTTACCGTCATGTACAAGGGGGGGAACATCGCCATCGCCCACAACGGCAACCTCACCAACTTCCGCGAAATCCGGAAACGGCTCCAGGACGAGGGGACGATATTCCAGACCACCTCCGACACGGAGGTGATCCTCCACCTGATCGCCCGGAGCCCGCAACACCGCCAGATCGACCAGATCCGCGAGGCGATCGCCGCCGTCGAAGGGGCGTTCTCACTCGTGATCCTGACCGACACGGCGCTCATCGCCGCCCGGGACCACGCCGGGTTCCGCCCCCTGGCCATCGGCCGCAAGGACGACGCCTTCGTCGTCGCCTCGGAGACCGTCGCCTTTGACATCATCGACGCGGAGTACGTGCGCGACGTCCAGCCCGGGGAGATCGTCGTGATCGACCGCGCGAGCCTCGCAGCGGGGGAGGTCACCTCCCTCAGGATCGACGAAAGGCCGGCCAGGCCCCACCATTGCATATTTGAATACGTGTATTTTTCCAGACCGGACAGCCGCGTCTTCGGCCACAGCGTCGACAAGGTGCGGCGGAAGCTCGGCAAGAACCTGGCGCGTTCGCAGCCTGTCAGGGGGAAGGACCCGGACGACAAGGTGATCGTCATCAACGTCCCCGACTCGAGCAACACGGCCACGATGGGGTACGTCCAGGAGACCACCAAGCTCGGCGGGAAGGCGAAACTCGAGATCGGGCTCATCAGGAGCCACTACATCGGCAGGACGTTCATCCAGCCCGACCAGGACATCAGGGAAAACAAGGTCAAGACGAAGTTCAACACGGTCAGGGGGGTCCTCAAGGACAAGGTCGTCGTTATCGTCGACGATTCGATCGTCCGCGGAACCACCTCCCGGCAGCTCGTGCAGCTCGTGAAGCAGGCGGGCCCGAAGGAGGTCCACTTCCGTGTGACGTCCCCGCCGATCATGCACCCGTGCTACTACGGGATGGACTTCCCGACGCCGAAGGAGCTCATCGCCAACAAGTGCGGCGGCGACGTGGAGAAGATCGGCAGGGAGCTCGGCGTCGATTCGATCGGCTACCTTTCCATCGACCAGCTCCTGGATTCCGCGCCGCGCGAGAACGGCGAAAACTACTGCACCGCGTGCTTCAGCGGGCGCTACCCTGTTCCCATCGACAAGAACCAGTCGAAGGAAGAGCATGAAGCGTGAGTTCCTCACCATTGCAAATCTCCTGAGCATCTTCCGCGGTCTCCTTTCGATTCCCTTCGCCCTCGTCATGCTCGTCCCCGCGAACCCCGGGCGCCTCTGGGCGCTGGGCATCCTGCTCCTGGGGATGCTCACCGACTTTCTCGACGGCAGGATCGCCCGGGCACGGGGCGAGGAGACGGAGTGGGGGAGGATCCTGGACCCGCTCGCCGACAAGGTGTGCGTCGCGGTGATGGCGCTTGTCCTTCTCAGGCTCGGGGATCTCCCGCTCTGGTTCGTCGGTGCGCTCGTCGCGCGCGACCTGCTGATACTCGCCGGGGGACTCTACGTCAAATCCACGCGGGGGGTCGTGCTCCCCTCCAACACGGCGGGAAAATGGACCGCGACAGTGATTGCGTTCACCATCCTCGTGCTTCTGCTCCGGCTGGCCCCCGATTTCCAGTGGGTGCTCCTGGCGGCATGCGCCGCCGGGCTCGCGCTTTCGCTCGCGCTGTACATCGCGCGGTTCACGCAGGTCCTTCGCGGCGCCCGGGCGTAGGGCGGCCGGGCATGGGACTCCTCGACAACATACAGAAGCTCAGGGAAACGCTCTCCAGGACCCGCGAGGGGATTCTCGGCAAAGTCGCCCGGCTTGTCAGCACGCGGAGGACCATCGACGAGGCGACGCTCGAGGGACTTGAAGAGATCCTCATCGGCGCGGACGTCGGCACGTCCACCTCGACGCAGGTGATCGACGCAATTCGCAGGAGGGTCAGGGACGAAGGGCTGCCGGAATCATCGGCCCTGCCGGGGCTCCTGAAGGAGGAGGTCGCCCGGCAGTTCGCCGGCGCCGGCCCGGAGGAGGGGGTGGATCCCTTCACGATCGCCCAGGTCCGCCCCTGGGTGATCATGGTGGTGGGGATCAACGGGGTCGGCAAGACGACGTCGATCGGCAAACTCGCCCACCGGTACGTCCGCGCCGGGGGGAAGGTCATGATCGCCGCCGCCGACACGTT
>DATJPH010000270.1:0-4128 GCA_035506475.1 Bacteroidota bacterium
ATGCCGATCCGGTGATGAACAGGTTTTTCGCCGAATGCGAATCGGTCGGCAAGTCGTTTGTCGGGAGGGCGAGGGAGGCGGACCCGTCGCTCTCGGATGAGGACATCCACCAGGCGCTCAGGAACCAGTGGGTGTTCAACAGCATACAATCCTATCTCTCGCACCCCGTCACGCTGAGCCCGTCTTCGCTCGGCTACAGCCTGATGTATCCCTGCACGGACAACCTGCTGGACGATGCCACCAGGACCACGGAGGAAAAGGAGCGGTTTAACCGCTCCCTGTCCTCCTGCCTCGACGGGACGCCGGACGAGGGGGCGGAGACTGATCTCCGCGGATTCCCGGCGCTCCTCCGCATGATCGAGGAGGAATACCCGCGGGGGGAGTTCCCCCTCGTGTACGAGAGCCTGCGGGCCATCCAGCGTGCCCAGCAGAGGAGCCTGCTGCTTCATGGAGAAGTGGAAGGCCGCCCCGAATCGTTCCTCCAGTCTCTCACGATTGAGAAGGGGGGGACATCCGTCGCCGTGGACGGGTTTCTCGTGTCGGGCACGCTCGGTAGCGGACCTCTCAGCGCCCTCTTCGGGTACGGAGTCGTCCTCCAGTTCATCGACGACCTTCAGGACATCCATTCCGACGATGGCGCCGGCCACTCCTCGATGTTCACGCGGGCCGCCCGGGAGGGACCGCTTGACCTGATCACCGGGCGGCTGATCCATTTCAACGCGCGGACGATCCGGCTGCTCGGCGGACCGGGCCCGGGCGACGCACGGTCGCTCGCCGCGCTGATCGAGGGGAGCTGCCTGTTCCTGATTCTTGAAGCCGTCGCACGGTCCCGTCACCTGTATTCAGACGATTTTCTCTCCCGGCTCGAGGACTACTCACCCCTCCGGTTTGCTTACCTGGGGGGACTCCACGACCGGGTCAGGGCCGCACTTGCCGGGCGGGAGCATTCCCTGTTTCCCGCGTAGGTCATCGCCGTCCTGTTCTTCCTGCTCCACGCAAACGTTCAGAGGAATTATCCATATGCGTTGTTCATCCATGATGTTGCTCATGCTTGCGGCGGCCGCTTCGGCCCCTGCCTTCGCGCAGCTCCCGCCCCTGATCGACAGGGAGCTCTTTTTCGGCGATCCGGAGATTTCGGGTTCGCAGATCTCGCCGGACGGTCGCTGCATCACGTTCCTGAGGCCGTACAGGGGGGTCCAGAATATCTGGGTGAAGAAGATCACGGAGGGGTTCGACCGCGCCCGGCCGATCACCGCCGATACGCTCCGCCCGGTGACCACCTACTTCTGGTCGCTTGACAGCCGGTACGTCCTCTACGCCCAGGACAAGGGGGGGGACGAGAACTACAGGATCTATGCGGTGGATCCCGAAGCACCGGGGAACCCGGTGCCCCCCGCACGCGACCTGACGCCGGTGGCGAAAGTGCGCGCCCGGTTGATCGACATCCCGCGCGCGACGCCCGGCGAGATTCTTATCGGGCTGAACGACAGGCGCCCTGACCTGCACGACGTGTACCGCCTTGATCTTGCCACGGGCGCGAAGAAGCTGGTGTGGAAGAACGACCAGAATGTCATTGCCTGGCAGACCGACAGGCATGGCGCTCTCCGTCTCGGCCTGCGCCAGACCGCCGACGGCGGCATGGAGATCCTCCGCGTCCAGGGCGACTCGCTTGTTTCCATTTACGCGGTGAGCGAACAGGAAGAGTGCGCACCGCTCCGGTTCACCCCCGACGGGAACAGCTTCTATCTTTTGACGAACAAGGGGACCGACCTGGCGCAGCTGGAGCTTTTCGATATGAAGACAGGACGGACGAGCCTTGTGGAACGCGACCCGGAAAATGAAGTCGATATCTCCACCGCCATATTCTCCGACGTCTCCAACGAACTCCTTGCCACCGTCTATGCCGGCGACCGGCTCCGTGTCTATCCGCGCCAGGACGGCTTCGCCCGCCAGTGGGAACAGATGAAGAAGGCGCTCCCCCCCGGCGAGTACTCGTTCGGCTCCTCGACGCTCGACGAGAACGTTTCTCTCGTCGGCGTCTCGAGCGACGTGGACCCCGGGTCGCGGTACATCTTCGACAGGAGAACAGGGAAGGCCGAGCTCCTCTATCGCGCGGTGCCGAACCTTCCCTCATCCGACCTTGCACCGGAGAAGCCCGTCCGGTACACCTCGCGCGACGGGCTCCTCATCCACGCCTACCTGGTCCTCCCGAAGGGTGTTCCCGCCGAAAACCTCCCCGTGGTGATGCTCGTCCACGGCGGGCCGTGGGGAAGGGATTTCTGGGGGTATGACCCCGAAGCGCAGTTCCTTGCCAACAGGGGATACGGCGTCCTGATGCCGAACTTCCGCGGGTCTGTCGGCTACGGGAAGAAATTCCTGAATGCGGGGAACAAACAGTGGGGCACCGGGTTCATGCAGCACGACATTACCGACGGCGTGAAGTACCTTATTGCGGAGAAGATCGCCGATCCGAAACGCGTGGCGATCTACGGGGCATCCTACGGCGGCTTCGCGACGCTCGCCGGGCTCGCCTTCACCCCGGGGCTCTATGCCGCCGGCGTGTCCTACGTCGGACCGTCGAACATTATCACGCTCCTTGCGTCCATCCCCCCGTACTGGGGACCCATGAAGAAGATGTTCGACGTGCGTGTGGGGGACGCGTCGAATCCGGAGGAGCGGAAGATGCTCGAGTCCCAGTCGCCCCTCAACTCCGCCTCGGCGATCCGCGCGCCCCTTCTCGTCGTGCAGGGGGCGAACGATCCGCGGGTCAAGAAATCGGAATCCGACAGGATCGTGAGTGCACTTCGCGACAGCGGCCGGGCGGTCGAGTACCTCGTCGCGCCCGACGAGGGACACGGGTTCGCGGGGAGGGATAACAGGATGGCGATGTACACGGCGATGGAACGGTTTCTCGCGCGCCACATCGGCGGCCGGTACCAGCAGTCCGTCCCCCCCGAAATACAGAAAAGGCTCGATGCGCTCACCGTCGACGTGAAGTCGGTGAAGGCGCCGCAGGCGGAAGCCCGGACGGAACAATCGGCTTCTCCCGGGACGGGAGACTCGCAGGGCGCGCCTCCTCCTCCCGTCCTCCCCCCGGGGCTGGAGCCCGCGCGGTTCCGCCCTTCGAAAATATCGGCAGGGCACGCGACGTACACGTCGAGCTTCTTCATGAGGGGACAGGAGATCGTCATGACGACGGAACGGACGATCACTGCGGCGCAGTACCGCGGGAAGAAAATCTGGCGCGTTGCCGACGTCACGACGGGGATGGGAGCCGGGACCGACACCGTCGACATCGACGCCGCCACCGCCTGGACGCTGCACCGGTCCGCACAGCAGGGGCCTGGGGTGCTTTCGCTCGAATTTACCCCGCACGGGGTCACCGGGAGCATGCAGATGCCGGGGAAACCGCTCCCCGTCGACGTGAAATTCGCCGGGGGCCTTGTCTGCGACAACGCGGGGATCGACGTCGCCCTCAGCACGCTTCCTCTCAGGGAGGGGTACGTCGCGACGCTCAACATGTTCGACACGTCGGTCTGGAAAGTAAAGCCGATGACTGTCGTCGTGACCCGGAAGGAGAAGGTGACCACGCCCGCGGGTGCTTTCCAGGCGTACGTCGTCGACGTGAAGCCCGTCGACGGGGGAGCCGGCAACCTGAAGTACTGGATCGCCGTCGGAAAGCCGCGAATGGTCAAAAATGAATCCGAAATCCCCGAATCTATGGGAGGCGGGATCGTGAAGACCGAGCTGGCGAAATAGCGTCGATCACGACGGGTCCCCCCTTTTTGTTCGTGCAAATGTCCGGAAAAATCTCTATTGTAGGTCACTGCTAATCCGCAAGGCTTCTCCAGTCCAACGCTCTGCAACGTCGCAGGTTTTACCGGGATTCTCGATCCGACAAGGGGGTATCGGCACATCGTCGCAGACGTTCCATACCGGGTCTCGTTCACTGTCATCCTTCTCTTCACGCTTCTGGGCGGGTCCGTTGCCCCCGCACCACTTCTTGCCCAGACCACCGTCCCGTTTACGCACGTCATCATCGATACCAAGGGACCCACCGATCCGTGGGGAAAGGCCGTCGGCGACATCAACGGCGACGGGAAGCTTGATCTCCTTGTCGGAGGCCAG
>DATJPH010000271.1:0-2255 GCA_035506475.1 Bacteroidota bacterium
GAGGACTCCAGCGCGTGGCCTATCGTGTGCCCGAGATTCAGGACGCGCCTCAGGCCGGTCTCATGCTCGTCTTTCTCGACGATGGAGGCCTTCAGCGCAACGGAGGTCTCGATGATCTTCCCGTTGAGCGCCGTGTTCTCCCGGCGGATGCGCGGAGCGTTCCTCTCGAGCTGCGCGAAGAAGGGACCGTCGAGCGCCGCCGCAATCTTGACGACCTCGGCAAAGCCGTTGTTGAATTCCTCGGGGGGGAGCGTCGCAAGAACCTCCGGATCGATATAGACGGCAAACGGCTGGTGGAAGGCGCCGATGAGGTTTTTTCCCGCGGGATGATCTATCCCCACCTTCCCCCCGACGCTGCTGTCGACCTGCGCTAGGAGCGAGGTGGGCACCTGGATGAGACGGACGCCGCGCAGCGCCGTTGCCGCAACGTATCCCGCAAGATCTCCGATCACCCCTCCGCCCAGCGCGATGATGAGGCTGTCCCGGCTGATCCCCCCGCGGAAGAGCTTCGCGTAGAGCGCCTTCACGGCGGCGGAGCTCTTGGAGCGTTCTCCCGGCGGGACGTCGAGGAGCGTCGCATGGCATCCGGCGGAGTCGAGCCGGCTGGCGAGCGCACGCCCGTAGAGACGCTGGACGTTCGCGTCGGTGATGACGAACATCCGCCTCTTCCCTTCCGTCCGGGAAAGGAGGATCGGAATCTCGGGGAGTATACCCGGCCTGATTTCGACGGTGTACGACCGGTCACGGGGTGCGTCCAGGCGGACGCGGATTCGGGGCATCGAGCACTCTCGCCCTGCTGTGGGGGTATAAAGGGGAGAACAAAAAAAATCCTTCACCGCTCACGGATGAAGGTCGGGTCCTCTCTGGCGACTCTGTAAAGTATACACGAATCGGGAAAGAATGTCAATATGCCCGCCCGTTGGATCTCACCTCCGCATTTCGTATGTTCTGGTTCACCTGACGGATCACCGTAGTGCAGAAACAGTACGTCCGCTCCCTTTTCGACTCCATCGCCGGCCGCTATGACATGCTCAATCACCTGTTGAGCGGCGGGATCGACACGTACTGGCGGTGGAGGGCGATCAGGAGACTCTCTCATGGGGCGCCCGCGCGGATCCTCGATGTGGCCACGGGGACGGCCGATTTTGCGATCGCCGCCGCCCGTCTCGGGCCGCGGGAGATCGTCGGGGTCGACCTGGCCTGGGAGATGCTTTTACGGGGGCGCGACAAGATCGCGCGGCGGGGCCTGGCGGGGGTGATCACACTCCTTGCCTCCGAAGCCGAGCACCTCCCGTTCGCCGAAGGGGCCTTCGATGCGGCAGTCGTGGCATTCGGCGTGCGGAACTTCGAAGACCTGCATCAGGGGCTCGCCGAGATGCGGCGCGTTCTCCGCGCCGGCGGAAGGCTCGTCGTCCTTGAATTTTCCCGGCCGCGCGTCTTCCCCCTCCGGCAGATCTACCTGTTCTATTTTCTCCGCGTGATCCCGCTGATCGGCAGACTTGTCTCCGGCAACAGGGAAGCCTACACGTATCTTCCGGAAAGCGTGATGGCATTCCCCGAAGGAGCGGATTTTCTCTCCTTGCTGGCGAAGGCGGGATTCCGCTCTCCCGGCGCCGAGCGGCTCACATTCGGCATTGCATCGGTCTACACAGCAGAGAAGTGAGATGACATACCATGCCCTCCGCGGCGAAGGGACCGAAGTCTCGACCGACCCCTCCCTCCTCGACATAAGCCTCATCCACGGATTCCTGAGCAGCTGTTACTGGGCGGGGGGGATCCCCAGGGAGATCGTCGAGCGCTCGATCCGGGGATCCCTCTGTTTCGGCGCCTACCGGGGGGGCGCGCAGATCGGGTTCGCGCGCGTGATCAGCGACAGGGCCACGTACGCCTACGTTGCGGACGTGTTCGTCCTCGAGCCGCACCGGGGAAAAGGGGTGGGACGGCTCCTGATGAAGTGCATCATGACCCACCCGGAGCTGCAGGGGATGCGCCGCTGGAGCCTCCTGACGCGCGATGCACACGGCCTGTACAGGCAGTTCGGTTTTGGCGCGCCGCATCACCGGAGCGGTACATGGAAATCAGCAATCCCGACATCTACAGGAACCAGACACCATGAGTGAGCGGACAATCCGGGTGGGGCACAGCCCCGATCCCGACGATGCATTCATGTTCTACGGGCTTGCCAGCGGGAAAGTGAAGCTCCCCGGCATCCGCATCGAGCACCTCCTTGAAGACATCCAGTCGCTGAACGAGCG
>DATJPH010000272.1:0-2588 GCA_035506475.1 Bacteroidota bacterium
GGACTTTTTCGACTGGGCCGAACGGAGGGCCGCCGCGAAGACCTCGTGGCTCGCAACCGCCTCGGCGGGCGTCACGCAGCCGAATTTCCCGCCGAGCACCCCCTCCCGCTCCGCGATGAACGCTCCCCACATCTGGAGGAAGCAGTCGGGAAATCCGGGCTCGAAGACGCCGCCGGTGACCGCGGGGAAGACGGACTGGAACCCGAGATCGATTCTCTCCCATGACTGCTCCCTGCCGCGGCGGTAGATCCAGAGCGTCTTCGGCTCCTTCGTGCTGTACCGTATCCCGCCGTCTGTGCCGAGTACCTCGATGAACCACGTGTTCGTCTCGCCCGGGGCCATCCGCTTGAGCTCCACGCGCATCGGCACAACGGCACCCCCCACGTCCACCTCCGTGTTCAAAATCGCGTTATCCCACGTATCGCACGCGGCGCGTCCCCCCTTCCCGTCCGGCCGCTCGGTGTAGATCTTCTGGAGGTGTGCGTGCACGCTCTTCGGCTTCCACCCGAGGCGGAGCGGAATGTGGAGCGCGTGCATGCCGAGATCCCCCATCACGCCGATCTCGCCGCATGTCGCCGTCTGGCGCTTCCAGTTGACGGGCTTCTCAGGATCCAGGTCGCTCGAGTGGAGGAACCCCGCCCTTACCTCGAGCGGGATCCCGAAATTCGCCTCCCTGACAAACTGCAGCACCCGCTGGGAACCGGGAAGGAACGCGAACTCGGAGCAGACGCGGACGAACCTTCCCGAGGAGCCGGCCGCCGCCATGAGCCTCCTTGCCGAAGCCAGATCGATGCCGAACGGCTTCTCCGCCAGGAGATCCTTCCCCGCGTTCAGGACGTCCGTGTAGAGCCGTTCGTGCAGATTGTGCGGCACGGCCACGTACACGACGTCGACATCGACCGAGCGGAGGAGTTCGTTGTGGTCGGCGGTGAAGAGCCGGATGCCGGGGACGCTCCGGAACCACTCCCGCTGCGGCGCGGCGACGTCGCATACCGCGGTGAGCTCGGCCCTGACGGGAAACCCGTCCAGGGCGAACCACCTTCCAAGTGCGCTCGCGCTCTCGCGGCCCATCAGGCCGCCGCCGATGATGCCGACACGGACCAGGTTCTTCACGATTTCGCTCCTATATAAGTGCGCGCCTTCGCGGCAGACGCCCCCTCGTGGACGATCGCCATGAGCGCCCTGGTCATCCCTGCGGGATCGGCGTGCTGTATGATATTCCGGCCGTAAACGATCCCGGCCACCCCCTGCGCGATCAGCCCTTCGGTCCGTTTCAGGACTTCGACGTCGTCGGCCTTCCCTCCCCCCCGGACGAGCACCGGGACGCGCGCGATCCCGACGACCCGGCCGTAGGCGCTCACGTCATCCGTCGGATCCGCCTTGATGACGTCCGCGCCGAGCTCGACCGCCTGCCGCACCAGGGGGAGGATCTTCCCGATGTCGCCGTCCACCATGTAGCCCCCCCCTTTGTCATTGCGCTGGAAGACGAGGGGCTCGATCATGAGCGGCATGCCGTAGACATCGCACTCGGGCTTGATACGGAGTATGTTCTGGATGCACTGATCGGTGACCTCGGGCTGGTCCGGGATCCGGAAAAGGTTCACCACGACGCACGCCGCGTCGAGCCGGAGCGCCTGCTCGACGGGCCGCTCGATCATCCGGCTGAAGAGGACACGGGGGAGGCTCGATCCGTAGACGTTCGCCACGTCGGTCCGCAGCACGAGCGACGGCTTCCGCCGGCCCGGGATCGACTGGAGGATCCCCGCCTGCCCCACCGTGAGCTGTATGGCATCGGGCTCGGCTGCAACGAGCGTCTTGACGCTCTTTTCGATGTCCTCGATCCCTCCGAGGAACCCGAGCTCGTTGAAGAAGCCGTGGTCAATGGCGACGTCCAGGCATCGGCCGGACGCCGCGTTGAAGAGCCGGCGGAGGCGGTATTTTTCCATCGTTCGTTCCCTCAGACAGTGTGGCGATTGCAGGCGGGTGGTCAACGTGACGACGTAAAATCTCGGCACTCCGGCTTACAATTGCAAGAGAGTCCCTCCCATTGATTTTCCCCGCGGCCTCACCTACATTTTCATCCGGACCGGCATTGCAGCCGGCGCGCACAAAGGGAGATTCGGGCGATGGACGAACGACAGGAACATCAGAAATTCACGGCGACCGTCACAGTCGAGGTGGGATCGGAGTACCTGCTCTACCTGCCGGAGGGATACGGAGGCAACGGGAAGCAATGGCCGCTCCTGCTGTTCCTGCACGGGGTGGGGGAATCCGGGAAGGATCTTGAGCTTGTCAAACGCCACGGACCTCCGCTGCTTGTCGCCCAGGGGATGGAATTTCCGTTCATACTCGTTTCGCCCCAGTGCCCGGAGGACGAATACTGGTCTGTCCCGACGCTTAAGGCGCTCATCGACAATCTCCTGGAGCGGTACGACATCGACCGCTCGCGAATATACCTGACGGGGCTGAGCAGGGGAGGGAACGGGACATGGAAGCTCGCGATCGCGTACCCCGGGCTCTTCGCGGCGATCGTCCCGATTTGCGGCCGGGGAGATCCGTCACGGGTGTCGGCCCTCAAACATGTTCCC
>DATJPH010000273.1:0-4768 GCA_035506475.1 Bacteroidota bacterium
GAGGAACTGGCTCGACTCCGATACAACCCCATGAATCAGAAGGTTCTCGGCCACAGTCATCTCCGCCGAAACCCGCGGTTCAAACCGGGTGAAACTCCCCACCGACGACGAGAACCTGGAGAGCCTGGCGCCGATATCAAAGGCGAGCACGTCGTCGGCATTCCATCTGTCTGAGACCCACAGGGAGACACACAGCGGAGTGATTACAGGGCGGTCGAATATGGCTCCTGGATTCTGGGCGACATTTTCCCCCACGTCTGACCGGATTTGATGGCGTACCAGATCCACTCCCGCCCTGATCGTCGTCCGGCTTCCGACGTAATATTCGATCAGCGTCTTAACAGTGATATCCTGGATGCCTGAATGTGACGACAGGCCGAGCGGAGCAATTTGAAGATAGCGATCGTTTTGCTCGCTGCTGAAATTGTACGTTGAATACACGGCCGAAAGCACCGTAAACAAGCTCGGCGAATGGATGTGCGTCCATCTGAGATTGGCTGTACTATTCCCCCACCAGATGTCTGTTGTCTCCGAGCTGGTGCTGGGGCTGGTGCTGGTATAGACATCGCGCCCCAGGTAGCCACTTGCGAAAAGGTGATCGGACTCGGAGAGACGAGTGTTCACCTTTGCCGTCACATCGTAGAAGTAGTACCTTTGCGCGGGGTCGTCGCGTGAGACGACGAGGGGAAGAATGAGATCAAAGTATGCCCTCCGGGCGGCGACCATAAACGTCGTTCCCTCGCTGATCGGCCCTTCGAGGGAGAGACGCGCGTCAAGAAAGCTCAATCCTGCGGAACCCCGGATTCGTTCCTGCGTTCCTTCACGCTCCATCATGTCCACGACTCCCCCGATCCGCCCGCCATTCTCCGGAGAGAACATTCCCTTGGAAAGACGGGTGTCGCGCAATGCGTCAGGGTTGATCGTGCTTATGAATCCCCACAGATGCGTGGGATTGTAGATCGTCGCACCATCAAGCGTGTACAGGTTTTGGTCCGATGTCGTTCCACGGATGTACAGGCCGCTGGAAAGTTCCGAGATGGACTTGACACCGGGGAGAAGCTGCAGCCCCCTCAACAAATCCGTTTCTCCTCCCAGGGCCGGGAGATCCGAGAGCCTTCCCGGATCAATCAGAATCACTCCCGGTATGGAAACTCCCGGGAATGCCCGGTCACGCTCCACGAGGATCTCGTCCATGGGAATTTCGCCGGCGACACAGCGGATGATGAGCGGATGCGGTTGTCCGTCAGCGGAGACGAGGAGGCGAGTCCGCGATGTCCCGTATCCCACCGAGCGCGCGATGATGGTATACGCACCGGGCCTGGTGTCGGGGAACGAAAAGAAGCCGTACTTGTTCGTGCTGCAGCCGCGCGTCGGAAGCGCATCCTCTGCTGCGGAGGTGTCGGGTACGATGAGCAGTGTAGCGCCGTCGATGTATTCGTTGGAGAGCGAGTCGACGACCGTACCGCTCACGGTCATTCCCGCATCCGGATCCGAAGGTCGCTGCTTCGTGACAACGAACTGTGTGCCGGTCCAGCGCCAGCGGAGCGGCGTTGACCCAAGAATCGCACTGAGGGCCTCCCCCTCCGAACAGCCATGACACTTCGCGGAGATTCGCCAGCCTTCCACTTCGCTGTCAACGTAGAGGACTGCCACTCCGTAGCGTACGATCAGCGTATCGAGCGCCGCCTGCAGGCTGACATCTCGAAAATCGAAGCTGAGAGACCGCCCCCCAGCATCCACGGGGGCGGCATGACACGTCGCTGCAAAGGCGAGGACGCAGAAGATGTTGAGCCTAATACACCACATACGAGCCCTTTACAACACGGTAGGTTGTCCCCGTCAGATTGCAGAGTGCGGAGAGTATCTGCCGGGTATCTCTCCCCCTGATCAGCCCCGTTATCCGGACCGTATCAAGGGGGGTATGTTCAAGCACAATCGACACTCCCAGCTGGCGGCCGATCTCGTCGCACACCGCGTGCAGGTCAGCATGGTCGAACGTCAGCACTCCGGAGAGCCACATTGGACCATCGCCGGCCAGGCTCTTCTTCGGTGCGGCGGGCTCCCCCCCCTTCAGGCAGGAGACGAATTCACCCCTGTGCACAAATACTGTGCTGTCGGCACGGCTTGATCCGGAAGAGACGGCAACTGTTCCGCGGGAGACTGCGACGTAGAGCTCCTTGCTGTCGCACCTGACATCGAACTGGGTCCCGACGACCCGGACGGACCCAATGGAGGTCGTCACGATAAAGGGGGTCTCCTGCGGCCTGACGGAGAAGTAGCCTCCTCCCTCCAGATTCATGGTCGCCGGCCCCCCGAAGAACCCCCGACGGATCGAGAACGAGCTGTTTTCACAGAGGGTTACGGTGGAACTGTCCGGAAGGACGACAGTCAACTGTCCCGAGGAATCCGTTTGATACGATTCGCTCAGGAGCTGCGGGACGAGAATAAGTGCAAGCAGGATGGCCAGGCCGAAGCCCCCCGCGATCGCGATCCTGCGGGGCCACCAACCAGCGACAATCCCGGCATGAACGGGAAGTCGCACCGGGACGGATTCCCCGGCTCTCGCAATCCGCATCTGGACGCTCTTCCAGGCGCTGTCGAGGTCGGGAACCGGCGGAACATCTGCATGTGCACTCGACTCCCAGAGAGCACTGAGGCGGTCAAGCTCGCTTTCGGGCGGACCGGAACGGTTTTGCTCACCGGCCTCTTTGCGCGACCGGGATTCGAGGTATCGGAAGAACCTGTTCATACAATGAGTACGATTCAGTGGGGGGATTCACTTGCCGGGGGAGAGTTTTCTCCGGAGGACTTTCAGGGCGTGATAAAGCTGGTTTTCAACGACCTTCGTCGAAATTGACAGCAATGATGCGATTTCGGCATTGTCCTTCCCCTCGACGCGGCTCAGGATGAAAATTGACCGGCATTTCTCAGATAGATCCCTGTTGACGATCTCCGAAATCCGTTCCTGGAGGAGATTCGCATCGGCCTGTTCATCGGGACCGGGGTCCCTGGATGCTTCGGGATTTGGGATCGATTCCCGGTGCCTGAGCGCCACGGCGGCATGCTTCTGGTAATCGCGGAGAAGATTCAGACTGATCGTAATGAGAAACGGAAGGAGGGGAAGGCGGGGATTTAGATCGGCGCGCCGGATCCAGATCCGGACGAATGATTCCTGCGCGATGTCGTCGGCAAGGTCCCTGTCCTTGCACCGGTACCAGATCTGGCGGAAGAGCGGAGCGTAGTATTTACGGAAGAGAACCTCATATGCGCTCTTGTCTGAATTCCTCAATTCCGACAGGAGCTCTTCATCCTCGCCTGGCATAGGAATGCGCCCTGGAGTCCGTATCAGCCGCGTCGTCGGCAGACTAGTGCGTTCTCCCCTTAAGCGGGGTGTCTGAGTTCGAGCGGATTGGCTAAAAGAACGGAAGGAGAGGAAGAAGGGGTCAGATCGTCGACCTCACGACCCGCTCAAGGTAGGCGGGGTCATCGCATCCGGCGCTTCCGCAGACGATACACCTCACGACATAGTGATCGCCGGGAAGATTGTTGTACACAACATGGATCATGTAGCCGCACACGCACCGGCACACGCCCCCCGCGGTGTCTCTGACCGTGACAACGATCGTATCGGTCCCCGCCGCCGCAGTGACAAAAAACCGGTTGGTGTCCGGGCAGCAGCTTGCCGCGACCTGGAAGTTCAGCACGAGATTATCGGCGAACGTATAGAAGAACAGGGAATCACCTGGTCCAAGAGACGCACGCACGTTCGGCAATGTTCCCAGACAGGCGCTTGCAGCCCAGGAGTAGAAAATGGGTGAGCCTGAGTCCGGACCGGTCATCCTGTCCTTGCAGGAAAACGACAGGAGAGACAACCAGCCCAGTGCGATAGCGGCGATCGTCCTCATCGGGCCTCCCTGACCACGACGGCAATTTAACGAGCGCGCTGACAAACCTCAAGCAGCCGAACCCGATTCCGGGATCGACAATTCTTAAAGGTTCCCGTGAATGACAGTTTTTGTGACCCCTGCAAGGAGATGGGGGGAAACAATCTACGGCCAATGTCTCCTTTTATTCGGAACAGGATGTAACTTCTCTGTGTCCTATGGTTCCTATTGCAGGACCCCCGCTACAGCCAGCCGGAAGAAGACGATGCAAAGTCTCGTTCCCGATAAGGATCTCGTTGAGGCTGCACGCCAGGGGAACCGTTCGGCATTCGGCGAACTCTTCTCACGGCACAGGGAATCCGTCTACAGATACTCCATGAGTCTCCTTGGAGATCCAGACAGGGCGGAAGACGCAGTCCAGGAGACGTTTCTAAGGATGTACGATAACCTCGAGAGCCTCAAAGACGGGGCCCTTCTCCGATTCTGGCTGCTCGGCATCGCGCGCAACCATATACTCAATGCCGGTCGCAGGAAGTCATTGTTCCTTGGCGATGCGACGGACACACCCTCCGCCGAGCCGGATCCATTCGAACGTGCTTCTGTGTCGGATGAACTGAAACTGATTGAAGCGGCCATGAACCGCCTCCCGCCAGATATGCGGGAATCGCTGCTTCTCAAGGTTGTCGAGGAAATGTCCTATCGTGAGATTGCCGACCTTACGGGCTCGACGGTGGACGTCGTCAGAACACGCATTTACAGAGCCCGGCAGAAAATACTGTTGCACCTCAATACTCTTGAGGAGAGGATGCCATGAAGCGGTGTGAAGAATTTGAACTCCTGGCAAGCTGCTTTATTGACGGGGAACTTGGGCCCGAGGAGGAAGC
>DATJPH010000274.1:0-2728 GCA_035506475.1 Bacteroidota bacterium
TTGATCGGGTTGTAAATGTTCGGGTCGCTCGGGTCGGCCAGCGTGTATCCGTCGGGATTGAAATAGTCGTACCGGAGGCCGATGTTGACGATCAGGTCCTTGAATTCCAGCTTGTCCTGTACGTACGCCGAGAGTTCCGCCGGGCGGTGATAGTAGTTGTCGTGGTAGGGAGAGGAGACGTCCGGGATGTACGTCGTAATGAAGGGGCTGGAGGTCGCCAGGTTGATCGCGGTCTGCGCGGGAATCGGCTGGAGCGTGTAGCTGTCGTAGTAGAACTTGTGGTGCGTGTACTGCACACCCGCCTTCACCAGGTTGTGCTCGTCGACCTGGCTCGAGACGTCCAGCTTTCCCAGGACTGTTTCGTCCCACCGGTTCGTCTGGTTCATGTCCGTCCCCCCTGTGTAGAAGCTCCACGCGTCCTGCGTGATCAGGAGATTCGGGTGGACGTACCTGGGATCGAACGGGTTCTGGTACAGGTAGTGCTGGAACGTCTTGCGGAAGTACGACCCGCCCACAGTGTAGAACGTGTTCGCCCCGACCGAATGGGAGAACTGGCCGATCACGGTGTGGCTGAAGTTGTAGTCGTCCCCGTTGCCTTCCGGGTCGTAGAAATACTGCCGGTTGTACGGCTGAGATTTCGTGTGGTCGTAAATGTAGTTGGCGGTCAGTTTCATGACCGGGGAGATGTGCCAGGTGAGCTTCCCCTGCGCGTATGCGCGCTCGCTGGAATTCATCGGCACGATCGCGCTGTCCCCCCTCCCCTGCGCATCGCGATAGAGCCGGAACCGCCCCGTGCTGTCGACGAACGCGATGTTCTGCGGATTGAAACGGCGAATGCCGTACTCATCGCCGCCGAAGTAGATGTACCTGCCGTTCGCAAAGAACGTGAGGTTGTCACCCGTGACGGGCCCGCTCAGGGCTCCCTCGAAGTTCCGGATGTCGAACGGTCTGAACCTGTCGAGCCCTGTATAGAGCGCCTTGCTCGCGCCGTCGTTGTTCGGCATGTAGTTGCCCACGTACGTGCCGATCGATCCGGTGAACTTGCTCGATCCTTCACGCGTCGCGATGTTGACGATCCCGTCCATCGCCTGCCCGTACTCGGCATTGTACGCGCCGGAGACAAGCTGGACCTGCTCGACAAGGCTTTTGTTCACCTCGACAACCTGCGTGGAATTAAACGCGTCGGTGACCGGAACGCCGTCGATCCAGTAGACGACTCCCCCCTTCCTTCCGCCGCGCAGGTGCAGGTCGCCGTTCTGGTCGACCGTCACGCCCGCCTGCAGATTAAGGACTTGTCCCACCTCTGTCACGGGGAGCGCGGCGATCTGGTCGCCGTTGACCGTGGCGGTGGACGCCGTGAGGTCCTTCTGCACCAGGGGCCGCTCGGCCACGGTGACCACTTCCTCCCCCACCTCGACGACCGTGGACGTGAGCTTGAAGTCAATCGTCGTGGTCTGGTCGATCGACACCTGGACGTTCGACGTGGCCTTCTTATTGTACCCGACGCCGGAGACGACCAGCGTGTACGTCCCCGGGGGGACGTTCAGGATGACGTAGTACCCGTCGATGTTCGTCGCGGCGCCCATGGATGTCCCCTGGATCTGGACGCTCGCCCCGACGATCGCCTCCCCCGACTGGGCGTCTTTCACCTCACCCGCAATTTTCCCCGAGTTGCCGGCGCGCGCCCATGCGGCAACGAGCGTCAGCAGGACGGACAGCAGCAGTAGACGTGATTTCATGTGGTGCTCGCTCCTTCGCGTGCGGTATCAAGTGTGGGCTGACACTCGCCGTTCATACAAGCTCCTCGCTGCCGACACGCGCGCCGCAGGAGCGGCGGACGATCAGCGAGGGAAGAAACGTGGTGAGTGAAGGGGGCGCGTCCGGGTTCTTCAGCCGGGCGTGGAGCTTCTCCAGCGCCAGGACGCCCATCTCGTACATCGGCTGCCGCATCGTCGTGAGCTGCGCGTGCTGGGCGAGCTCGATGTCGTCGAAGCTGACGATGGCCAGGTCCTCCGGGACGCGCACGCCGAGTTCGGCCGCCCCTTCCAGCGCCCCCATCGCCTGGACGTCGCTGGAAATGAAGGCGGCGGTCACACGGTCAGGCCCCGCGTTCCTGCCGATCAATTCCTCCATCGATGCGCGGCCCGCCTCGCGGTTGAACCCGTCCTGCTTCCCGATCGCGCTGATGAACACACGGTCCGGTCGGAACGGGATGCCCGCCTCCTCCAGCGCGATCCGGTATCCCTCCATCCGGTCCCGGGCCGGCAGCGTTGAGAGGCTCGCGTTGATCATCGCAATATTCGTGTGCCCGAGCCGGACCAGGTGCCTGGTCGCCACCTGCGCCCCCTCCAGGTTCCTGACGCTGATGGAATCGAACTCCGGATGGTAGGCATCCACGAGCACGAGCGGGAGGCGGATCTCCCGAAATTTCGCGACGTACGATTCCGGGAGCTTCATGGAGAAAAACATGACCCCGTCCACGTGCCCGCGGTGGAGCGACCGCCTGAGGTAGTAGTCCGCCTGCGCGGGGTTGTTGACGCCGTAAAGAATGAGATCAAATCCGAACTCTGCCGCCTTGTCCTGCACGCCCTGCAGGACCTGGATAAAGAAGTAGTTGGTGAAGTACGGGATGATCGCGGAGATCGTATTCGTCTTCTTGGACGCCAGGCGCTGCGCGTAGGCGTGGGGCTGGTAGCTGAGCCGGCGGACGACCTCCATGACCTTCGCG
>DATJPH010000275.1:0-5308 GCA_035506475.1 Bacteroidota bacterium
CCATGAGCCCTCCCGCAGCTTTCCGTATCATCCGGGTATGCGACACGACATCGGCCCCGATCCCGATCTGGCACTCATTCACAAAGTAGCGTCCGGGCGCTCCGCCCGACCCGAGGAGACGGCCGACATCCACGGGCCGGGGGGAAGAATCCCTGATAACGCGCACCTGCTCGTCGAGCGCGTGCGGGATGCGGAGGCTGAGGGCAAATCCTTCCCCGCTCCCGCAGGCGATGAGTCCCAGCGACGCCTCGGGGCGCGAACCCCCGGTCGCCTCGAGCATCCCGTTGACGGATTCATGTATCGTCCCGTCGCCGCCCGCAACGATGACCAGGCGGGCGGCGGACCGTACGGCGGTGCAGGCAAGACGTCGTGCATCGCCCGGCGCACGGGTCAGGCTCACAAGGCAGCGCCCCGGAAAGTAGCGTTCAAGGGAAGCGAGAATCGCGGGAAGCTGCCGGCCGGTCTTCCGGGCTCCGGAAACGGGGTTGATGATGACGTGTATGTCGGCGGGCGGCTCCATGGCTGCCGTCAACATACATCAAGCGGCGGGACGGTGTGTCAGAAAAATGTCATCGTTGGGTCATAAAAGGACCCGGCGGGCGCCGGGTCCTAACGCACGAGCTTGTAGCCGGCGGTGTGTACCGTCACGATGTGTTCGGGGTTTGCCGGGTCGTTTTCGATCTTCTTCCTGAGCGAAAGAATGTAGTTATCGACCGTGCGCGTCGTGGGGAAATGCTCGTACCCCCACACGTCGTCAAGGAGCATGTCGCGCGTGACAACCTCGCCTTCGTGCCTTGCGAAGTACTTGAGGACCTCGAATTCGCGGACGCTCAGCTTCACGGCGGTCTTCCCCTTGAAGGCTTCCTGCTTCCGGAAGTCAAGGTGAACGTCGCCTATGGTGTACTCGGCAATATCTTTCGGCAGCTCCTTCACGCGGCGCAGGAGCGCCTTGACGCGGGCAATAAGCTCCCTCGTGCTGAACGGCTTCGTCATGTAGTCGTCTGCGCCGATCTCAAGCCCCATCACCTTGTCCATCTCCTCCCCTTTGCTGGTAAGCATCAGGATGGGGGTGCCGATACCGCTCTTCCTCAGGTCGCGGCAGATCTCCTCCCCGTTCCTGTCGGGGAGAACAAGGTCAAGCGTGATCAGGTCCACCGAAGTCCTCCGGGCGAGGCTGTTCCCCTTCTCACCCGTCGGAGCCACGAGAACCTTGAAATGCTCCCCCTCGAGCGCGAGCTGAATTCCCCTGGCGATCGACGGGTCGTCTTCAATGACAAGGATTGTGGTCATGCGCGTTTCCCTCCCTGTTCTGTGCCCGCGGGAACCGCTCCCGCCGGCGCAGGAAAGACCAGCGTGAACGTGCTCCCCTTCCCCACGTCGCTTTCGACCTCCACGCTTCCCCTGTGGGCGGTCATGATATGGTGGACCAGGGGGAGTCCGAGCCCCACCCCCTGGATATTCCGGCGGACGTCCGGGGCGCGGTAGAACCGCTCGAACAGCCGGGGGATGGCATCCGGCGGGATCCCCCTTCCCCGGTCCGACACGCTGCACACCACGTTCCCCTGGCGCCGGCCGAGCCGCACGGTCAGGCGCTTTTCAGACCCGGAGTACTTGATGGAGTTTGCCACGAGATTCACGACCGCCTGCGTGACGGCATCAGGATCGGCAAGGACCATGAGGGGCCTGCGGGGGAGAATCAGCCGGACCGCAAACCGGTTCTGCTTGAGCTGGTATGCCATGGTCTCGAGCGCTCCGCTGACCTGGACTCTCAGGTCGCCCGGGAGGAGACGGTACTCCTTTGCGCCCTGTTCGATCCGCGCGGAGTCGAGGATCGTCGTCACCATCCGGCTGAGACGCTCCGACTCCCCCTCGATCACGCCGAGATATTCCCTGGCAGTCCGACCGAGCTTCATCCGGCGGGAACGGAGCATCTCGGTGAACATCTTTATCGACGTCAGCGGCGTCCTGAGTTCATGGCTCACGTACGAGACAAAGTCGGATTTCAGCCGGTTCAGCTCTTCAAGCCGCCGGGCGGCGATCTGCTCGAGCAGGAGCCTCACCTGCAGGCGGACCCGCTGAAGGGCCAGTCCTGATTCGGCGGCAACCTGCATCAGCAGATCGACGTCTTCGGCGCTGAAGCGTCCGCCTGATTTTTTGGGGCCGAGCGCGATCCACCCGAGCACTCTCTGGTTCTCATCGGCCATGGGGAACTCGGCGACGATGTTGAGGGGGGGGCTCCCCACCGGGCCCATCGGCGTGTGCGGGACTCCTGCCTCGAACACCCGGTCGAGCCCCGCCGGCAGCCCGGGATGCAGCTCCGGCCATCGGTGCGAATTCCTGTCGACCCTCCTGGCGCCCTCCCACCCCTTTGCGCCGAGTATGTGGACCGACTCATTATCGGTTTCAACGCCCACGAGGGCGATCTGCTCCACGGGGATCACGCTGTCGAGGCGCCTGACGACGATTTCGCCGAGATGCGATTCGTCAAGGGCGGCCTCGATCTCCCCGAGTATGCTCCTTCCGGTCTGCCGGAAATCGTACTGTACGCGAAAGAACCGGCGGTCAACAAGATGCTGCACACGCTTCCTGACGGGCTCGAAGAGGATCGCGACACCCACCGCTGCCGCCGCCGCCGACTGGGGGACAAACGTGCCGACGATGGCGCTCACGCTTCCGACCACGATGGCATACAGGGCGATCACCACGCCGAGAACGACGGTGTACACCGTTGTCCGCTTGATGACGACTTCGATGTCGAGGACGTGATGCTTGACGAACGAAATCGCGAAGGAGGCGGGGATCAGGAGGAAGAACACGATCGAGATCTGCTCCGGAATAATATCCCTCCTGCCGAAAAGCTCCGGGAGCACGACAAGAAAAAGGAACGGGGTCGGACCGAACGCGAGCCCCCAGAGTATCCACTCGATCTTCTTCCGCTCGGCGCGCGTCTCCGCGCTCCTGTACGAGACGATGATGCTCAGTAGTCCTACGGCCACGTTTACGATGAGCAGGACGTGAAAAATATTGAACCACCGCTGGAATGTCCGGAACATCGCCGCCGAGCGCTCCTGCATGGCGGGAAAGAGCGTGGCGCAGAGGACCACGAAGAGGATGCCGACCGGAACGAAGGCCGCGGCTGCCTTCAGCCAGACGGGACCCGGCTTCGGACGGGGGAAAATTGACGTAAAGAACATGAACAGGGAGGGAACGCCGAGGTAGACGGCGAGGAAGACGCACCTTGTGATATACGAGCCGGTATCCCCGGGGAAGAGGCGTCCCCATGTGAGGATCGTGCTTGCGCCCATGCACACCAGCGACCAGTGCAGCGCGGCGGCTGCAAGCTCGTGCGGCCTGGCCACGAGGACGAACACGCCGAGTCCCCACGTAATCACCCCGACGATGATGATGATGAGTATGTACGCCAGATCGTACCGGGTGATGCAGATGACCGGTATGCATGCCCCCCCTTCCAGCGTGATCCTCACCGTGTCCCCCGGCGCCCGGTAGAAAGTGAAGAAGTCAAGGTCGCTCAGGGCCTGTACGCTCTCCCCGTTCCAGAAGGCGATCCTGTCGCCGGGTGCGATTCCGCCTGAGGCGGCTCTGTCATTGATGTAGTCGACCTGGATATGACCGTCCACGGATATGGCTTCGAACGGAGCGCGTGCGGATCCTATGAGTGCGGGGAGGTACCCGATGCAGACAAGCAGGAGTGCAACGTCGACGGCCAGAAACAGCGCAGTCCGAAGCGTGGGTGGCTTCATGTCCTCTGTCCGCGTACGTGGGCGGTGCGTGTGGCGCTGTGCGTAAGATACGAAACGCACCCGCAAAAGCCAGAGGGATGTTCGTTCCGGGGTGCAGCCCCTTCACCAGATTGACAGGTTTTTCTCCGCTCCGCACTGAATTGAAATGCCCAGGAATTTTCCTTATGTTACATGATTAAACGAGAACTCAACGGGACTACCATGCCTGAAGAAGAGATCAAGACTGACTTCATCCGCGAGATCGTAGCAGCAGACCTCACAACGAACAGGTACGGGGGACGCGTGGTCACGCGCTTCCCTCCCGAGCCGAACGGATACCTCCACATCGGGCACGCCAAATCGATCAACCTGAACTACGGGATCGCACAGGAACACCCCGGGGGCGTCTGCAACCTCCGGTTCGACGACACCAACCCTGAGAAAGAAGAGCAGGAATACGTCGATTCGATCGTCGCGGATGTCCGGTGGATTGCCGGCGATACCGGTGGGAAGATCCTCTTCGCCTCGGACTACTTCCCGCAGATGTACGACTGGGCGGTCGCCCTGATTACGAAGGGGAAGGCCTTCGTGTGCGATCTGAATGCCGAACAGATCCGGCAGACGAGGGGGACGCTCACCGAACCGGGGACCGAAAGCCCTTTCCGTTCACGGAGCGTGGAGGAGAACCTTGATCTTTTCACACGGATGAAGAACGGGGAGTTCCCTGACGGGGCAAAGACGCTCCGTGCGAAGATCGACATGGCGTCGCCGAACATCAATCTCCGGGATCCCGTGATGTACAGGATCATCCACGAACCGCACCACCGGCAGGGTGCGACCTGGTGCATCTATCCGACGTACGACTGGGCCCACGGTCTCGAAGACTCCATCGAAGGTGTCACCCACTCCATCTGTACGCTGGAGTTTGAGAATCACCGCCCCCTCTACGACTGGTACCTCGAATCGCTCGGTATCCATCACCCGCAGCAGATCGAGTTCGCCCGGTTGAACCTCACGTACACCGTCCTGAGCAAGCGGAAGCTCCTCCAGCTCGTCCAGGAAAACGTCGTCAGCGGCTGGGACGACCCCAGGATGCCCACGATTGCGGGGTTCCGCAGGCGTGGATACACGTCCGAGGCCATCCGCACATTCTGCGAGAAGATCGGCGTGTCCAAGAAGGACAGCACGATCGATGTGGCGCTCCTGGAATGGAGCGTCAGGGAGGATCTCAACAAACGGGCGCAGAGGGGGATGGCGGTCCTGAGGCCGCTCAAGGTCGTGATCACGAATTACCCGGAGAACGCCGAAGAGGAGCTTCCCGCGATGAATAACCCGGAAGACGAATCGGCGGGGACGCGCAACGTCCCGTTCTCCCGCGAGATTTATATCGACCAGGAGGATTTCAGGGAAGTCCCCCCCCCGAAGTACCACCGTCTCTCACCGGGCCGGGAAGTGCGGCTGCGCGCCGGGTACATCATCAAGTGCGATCGCGTTGTGAAGGACGCCGGCGGCAGCATCACGGAGGTCCATTGCACGTACGACCCGGACACAAAGAGCGGCGGATCCGC
>DATJPH010000276.1:0-3233 GCA_035506475.1 Bacteroidota bacterium
GGCGGCAAATCCCACAAATCCCAACTACACCACCCGGGTGCTTGCCAGCCTGCAATTCAGGACGAATGCGTTCTTCGGCCCCGCGCCGTCGTACTGCGTGCCGGGAATCTCTTCGGACGGGAACTGGGTGTCGTACGGTGCGCCGAACGACAGTGGCAGATGGGATATCAATTTCACGCACATTTCCTGGGCCAGGCCGAGAAAGATTGCCGAGATCGATGATCTTTCTTACGGCAGCGTCAACATTTCGCCGGCGGGGGACAAGATCGCCGTCCAGGCCGGGGTGGCCCCGCCCAGGCTCATGTTGCTCTCCACGGTGGGAGGAGAGGTGAGGTTAAGGGAACCGGATGCGATCGAGGATTCGATCGTCACGTTCGGGGGATGGAGTCCCGACGGGACACGCATCAGCTATGTCAGGCGTCCGTCATCCCATCGCTTCGAGATATGGAGCGCGAGCAACGAGGGCGCCGACAAACGGATCGAGTTTGTTGACTCGGTCGCGGAGAACATTTACGCCGTCTGCTGGTCTCCCGACGGAAAATCCATGGCCTGGAGCCGGGAGATGGAGGGGGGCGTGGAGTTGTTTGCGAGGCAACTCGCGACGGGGGAGGAGCGTCAACTCACGTTTGACGGAAAATTCGCCGATGAACCGGTCTGGCTTTCCAACGGGCTCATCCTCTTCTCTTCGAACAGGTCCGGCAAGCAGAGCCCCTGGTTGATTTCCGAGCGCGGGGGCGAACCGCAAGGCGTTGGTGCGCTCGGGTCGGAGATCATGTACCTGCGCGCATCCCTGGACGGAACCCGCGTGATCACCAGCGAGTTCGGCGGGTTGACGGAAATCGAAGTGACTGATCTCGCCGGGAGCCGCGCGCGCACGGTCCAGCTTGGAAGATTCGTGAATGCACGCTGGATCAGCTTCTCCGGGGACTTTTCCCGAATTGCCTACTTTGCCGGGGAGGAACCCGGCGGCATGGTGCTCTACGTCGCCGACGGGAGCGGAGGGAACACCAGGCGCCTTGCGAGCGTTCCCGGCGGCATCTTCTTTCCCGCGCGCAGCGCGTTCCTGCGCACGTGGCGAACGGCCTGGTCACCCGACAACCGGTGGATTGCGTACGTTGAGATAGCGACGAATTCGAACGACTACGGGGGACGCGACCTCTGCGTCATTGAAGCAGATCACCCGAACGACCTGAGGCGCATCTGCCGCTCGCCTGCTCGCTGGGCCTGGATTGACAGCACGGACCTGGTCATCCAGACCATGGATATGAGGATCGGGGAATATTCGGTCCACGCCCAGGCACCGGTACGTCAGCCGCGCGACTCCGTGTACGGCAAACCGATCCTGGGCGGCCGGTACTTCGTGCATGATGGCGAGAGTCGGCTCGGGACGAATTACCGGGCCCGGTGGGTCATGACGACCCTGGGCGGCGGAGGCGGACCGTCCGGCATGCACAGAAACATTCTGCCCGGCGAGCCCGACGTGGAGCCCTCTCCGGACGGCTCCGTGTGGCTGTTCGTCCCCGGCGGGCAGCGCTGGACGACCGTTGGGAAACCTGAACCATCCGGGCTGTGGAAGATCACGTTGCCCGGCCTCCGCACGGAGAGGGTCCAGCGCGCCTACTCGAAGCCGCTCATGTTCACCATGATGAGCGACAGCGCAAAGATGATCGCGAACCTCACGCACGAAACCACGATGAAGCTCACGCTGATCGAGAACCTGTTCCGCTAGCGTGCGTTACCCGCTAACGCGCCCATCCCTGCACTTTCCGCAACGTCGGATTGATCATCATGATCAGGTTGTCGATGATGAGCTTGTCCGACCCCGACTTTGCGATCACCGCCATCGTCACCTGATCCTGAATACTGGTGAACAGATTGGCAATGATCTCTCTCTGGATCTTCTCGGGGCTCTTGCCCGCCCTGACCATCTTGTTGATATCGCGGATGACCTCGTCTGCCAGCTTGTCGCCGAGGTTCTTGCGCAGGATGTCGTCCACGGTTCGCTTCTTTGCCATTGTGAGCCTCCGCAGCTAGTGTGGGTGAATTGGTCAGATGAGTTAACCTTCGCCCGCGAACCCCTGGCCGGAGGCCAGGAGCAGGGGGATGCGCGAACACACGTGGAGTACACCGAGAAACTCGATCGCGCGTGCACGCGAGTGCATCGTTGCGCAATACTCCCGCTCCGGGACCCCCGGGAACGGGCACCGGGGGCATTGAGGGAGCGAACACTTCCGGCAACCGCGGCGAGCCTCGGCGGAAGCAATGGCGTCAAAAATGGCGCGGTGCAGCGTCCGCCGCGTATCGCCCACGACCCCGATCTGCCCGCCGTGGCGACAGGATCGGACGCATCCCGCGCCGTCCACCTCGAGCCGGCTCAGCGCGCGGCAGGGGGTCGTGCCTTTCAGCCAGCGTCCTGCATAGCGGATGGCGGGAGGGACCGGGCGATGCCGGACGGCCTCCAGGACGTTTCCCCGTCCGGCGCGCCGGAGGAATGCGTTGATTTCCGCCGGGTGGGTGAGGTATTCGCTGACCTCGCATGAATCCGCATCCGTGTCTTTGCCAATCAGCCAATCCCTGAGCGGCGCCGCGTCGTAAGCGGCATGCAGTGTCACGACGCGGGGCTTGTGTATTCGCATCAAGTCCCCTGCGGCGCAGGCAACGAGCCACCGTTCGGCCGCTGCCGTGGATCCCTCGCGCTGGAGATGAAAATGGTGGCGTACCGGGAGAAGCGCTTCTGCGGCTACCTTCCGGTCACGCCTGATGAGCTCCTCTGCTGTTCTTCCCTCCCGGAGGGGGAGGACATGCAGCAGAAGTCCGCCGACATCAAGGACGGTCCGGATCCACGACGCCGATTCGCGGGTGAGTTCCGCGCCGTCGAGGATCACCGCGGATGTCCCGTGTCCGGCCCCGTCGCCGGTTGCGCAGGAATACACGGCGTCCGCAGCCAGCAATCGCGCCACCCGGGCATCCTTCTCCTGCGAAGATCCCCGTCCCGGCCGGAGTGAAAGGGGATTGTAAGCCCAGTTCGTGGTGACCGGCAATCCGAGCAGATCCAGCGTGCGTTCGATGCCGAACCGGGACCCCGAGTCCCACAGGGGTGTGCCGGGGAAAAGCCAGAGGACATTGTGCAGGTAGTAGTGCGCGGGCAAGCGACGTACGAAGCGGAGCGTCCTCTCGCCGTCTTTGCGATTCTCGGCGGGGAGACCGAGGATGATGCTGACCCCGACGTGAAA
>DATJPH010000277.1:0-3814 GCA_035506475.1 Bacteroidota bacterium
TGCGGGCGCGCGGAAATCCGATTTCCCCCCCTTCTTCCCCGTCAGGCGGACATCGATTATCTCCATCGACGCGTCGATGATCTTCAGCATGTCGTAGAGTGTCAGCGCGGCGGCCGAGGCCGCGACGAGGGCTTCCATCTCCACGCCGGTCTTCCATACCGCGGACACGCTCGTCGCAATCACGATCGATCCCTCGCCGAGCGTGATCTCCACGCCGGCAAAATCCAGCGGCACCTGGTGACAGTACGGAATCATGAGGCTCGTGTTTTTCGCCGCCTGGATCCCCGCGACTCTCGCTACGGCCAGGGGGTCCGCTTTCGGAACGTTCCCCGTACGGATCGCCGCGACGGTGGCCGGGAGACATTTCAGCGTGGCGGTGGCCGAGGCGGTTCTGAGCGTGTCGGGCTTCCTTGATACGTCGCGCATGCCGGCGTGTGCTCCCACGGAAAAGTTCAGAGCGGATCCCGGAGGAATTCGATCGTCACGGATGAGCCTGCCGGGACGTTCGTTGTCCCTTCCGGGAGTATGATCAGGCAGTTCGCCTTCAGGAGCGAGCTCATCACACCGGAGCTCTGGCTCCCGGTGGTCCTGACTTTCAGGAGCCCCTCCTCCTGGGTGACAATCCCCCTGAGGTACGTTCGTTTACCCTCCTTCACGCCGAGCGGCTCCACAGTCGCGGCGGTCCACCTGGAGGGGAACAGGAGACGCCGCCCGAGCATCTTCCGTATTGCCGGGCGGACGAACTGGAGGAACGTGACCCCGGTGGAGACGGGATTTCCGGGGAGACCGAACACGAGCGTCCGGCCGGAGCGGCCGAACAGGAGCGGGCCCCCGGGACGTATGTTCACCCTCCAGAAGAGGATCTCCACGCCGCACGATTCGAGGACCTCCCTGACGTAGTCGTGCGCGCCGACGGAGACACCCCCCGTCAGCAGGAGTATGTCGTGCGAGAGTCCTTCACGCACCTTTTTCCGGATCGATTTCTTCCTGTCGCGGACGATGCCGAGAAAGCGCGCTTTTCCGCCGGACTCCTTCACAAGGCCGATCAGTGCATACGACGAGCTGTTTCGTATCCGGCCGGCGGAGGGAGTCTCCTCCGGAGGGAGAAGCTCGTCACCTGTCGCAAGTATTCCCACCTCCGGACGGCGTCCGACGCGGACCTCCGGGTGCCCTGTCGATGCAAGAATGGCGAGGTGTGAAGGGGTCAGGAGGTCCCCTGAGGCGATGACGCGCCGGCCGCGCGGAACGTCTTCACCTTTCTTTCGGACAAAATCCCCGGGACGCACAGGGCGGTCGAATTTCACGGCGTCCTCCCCGTCGGCAGATGCGATCTCCACCGGAACGACCGCGTCCGTACCGGAGGGGAGTTTCCCCCCGGTCATGATCCGGACGGCGTGCCCGCTCCTGAACTCTCCCTTGAACGGGTTCCCCGCGCTCGACTCTCCCCGGAGGGAGAGACGCACCGGCTGTGAGCCTGAGGCGTTTTTCAGGTCGGCGGAGCGGACCGCATAGCCGTCCATCGAACTGTTCCTGAAGGGGGGGATGTCCTCGCGTGCAACGATGTTCCCGGCGGCTGTCCGGCCGACGGCTTCCCGGAGGCGCACCGATTCCTTCCGCGCGGGGCGGCAGCAATTAAGGACGATCTTGAGGGCTTTCTCTGCGCTGATCATCGTGCGGATGTGGCCGGAGTTCGACACTGGCCAAGGTAGGAATCTTCCGCTGAAGGTTCAAGAACGTTTTGCAAGCTCTGCCGAGCAGTCCCGGCAGAAGGAGCGTTCTTTCAGATCGATGTCTTCGACGTACGAAGAGGAGTGCATCACGCAGGCCTGCATGGAACAGTGGATCAGGGAGAAGACATGGCCGAGCTCGTGGATCACCTCCTTCACGAGCCGTTCGGCAAGCAGCCTGTTGTCGGGGGGGAGCCCGTAACGTTCGGGGGCGAGCCTGTACGAAGAGACGACGGCCACGTTGCCGCCGACCTCGGCTTCGCCGAAGACATACGTCAGTATGGGGATATACAGGTCGAAGGGAACGACGGCAAGTGTGCGGATGCCGGGGTCCCCTCCCGGGGCCGGGTACAGGCTCTTGATGTGCATGAGGATGCCGGTGGAGTTGTACTGACCGCGGCCGGCGTCAAAGAACGGCTCCGGATCCAGGCTGAATTCCCGCACCTCCACCCCCGTCCGGAACGCCCGCCGCAGCGGTCCCGGAAGCGCCCCGGCAAGATCCGGGCTCACACCGCCGAGCGGAAGAAGGTGTATACAGTTCATTGCTCGCGCTTGAGTCCGAACTTCTCAATTTTGTGGTAGAGCGTCACGCGGTCGATGTCGAGTATGGCCGCGCTCCTGCTCACGTTCCATCCGTTTTCGCGGAGGACCTGCCCGATATGGCGCTGTTCGACATCCTCCAGCCGCTTGCCGTCTTTCTGGCCGTTCGCCACCGGGTGGAGGGGGAGGTGGTTCCGCTCGATGAGATCACCCTGCACGACAACCATCGCCCGTTCGACCGCGTTCTCGAGCTCCCGGACGTTCCCGGGCCAGTCGTGCGACTTGAGCGCGAGCATGGCCTCGGGGCTGAACCCCTGGACCTTCTTGTTCATCTGGCGGGAGAACTTCTCGAGGAAATGGTGCGCCAGCCGTGCGATATCCCCGCGGCGTCCGCGGAGTGGGGGCAGATCGATCGTGAACACGTTCAGCCGGTAGTACAGGTCCTCCCGGAACGTCCCTTCCCGCACGGCGCACTCCAGGTCTTTGTTTGTCGCGCAGACGACCCTGAAGTCCGACCGGACGATCTCCGTCCCTCCCACGCGCGTGAACTGTTTCGTCTCGATCACGCGCAGAAGATCCATCTGCGTTTTGGTGTCGATGTTGCCGATCTCGTCCAGGAACAGCGTCCCGCCGTCGGCAAGTTCCACCTTCCCCTTCCTCCGGTACTGGGCGCCCGTGAACGCCCCGCGCTCGTGGCCGAAGAGCTCGCTTTCCAGGAGTGTCTCGGTCATTGCACCGCAGTTGACGGTGACGATGGGGAAGTACTTCCTCGGGCTCCCGGTGTGTATCGCGCGGGCGACGAGTTCCTTCCCCGTGCCGCTCTCACCCCGGATCATCACCGTGGTGTCTGTGGGGGCGACCGTGTGCACGAGATCCATCACCTTCTTCATCTCCGGCGACTCACCGACAATCTCCCCCCCTTCCGAAAGCTCGCTCACCGCGTCCTTCAGTTTCTGATTCTCCCGGGTCAGGAGCTGCTGCTGGATTGCCTTGTCCACCATGTGGTCCAGGTAGTCAGGGTCGATCGGCTTCGTGATATAGTCGTACGCGCCTTCCTTCAGGGCTTTGACGGCAGTGTCGACCGTGGCAAACGCCGTGATCACAATGACGACGACCTCCTTGTTCGTCTGCCGGACGCGCTGCAGGAGCTCGATCCCGTCCATGCCGGGCATCTTGATGTCCACGAGCATGATGTTCCATTCACCCGCCTGCAGCTTCCTGAGCGCCGCCGCGGCGTTTTCCGCGGCATCAACGCGGAAGCCGTCTTCCTTGAACCATTTGCTGAGCGACTCACGGACGATGAGCTCATCGTCCACGACGAGTATGCCGATTTCACTTTTGTTCATGCGTGGTGTCCTTCGACCGAAGATGACAGTGACTGCTGGGCGGCCTGCCCGGGCTGCCGCACGGGGAACGTCAGTGTGAAGACCGTCCCCCTGCCGACCGCCGACTCGACGTCGACCGTCGCGTGGTGCCCCTGGAGTATCCCGTACGCCACAGAGAGACCCAGGCCGACCCCTTTGGAATCCGATTTCGTCGTGTAAAAC
>DATJPH010000278.1:0-3507 GCA_035506475.1 Bacteroidota bacterium
TGCAGCTCTTTTCCCCCCCTCCCCGGCCCATGACCGGGTCAGGAGCATCACCGATATCAGTGCGATTCCTACCGCCAGGACAATCCTGCCGCCCATACACGCCTCCTCCATTTGTGATTCAAACACTTCAACAGGCACCGCAGTTCGGTGCAGCGATTCGTGCCGCAACATAGCCATGGGAGGTCACGAAAGTATCACGCCGGAATCACTTCTTCCTCCGGGGGAGCCCCGCTCCGTCTCCCGGTTCCGTGATACACTCGTGATACCTGCGGCATATATTCCAGAGGCATGTATTTCTGGGGGAGATTTCCTATGTTTCCCGACACTTGACCGGCTGCCGGCTGGGGAACAAAGCGGATCCGCATATGCAAAAACGGGTGCTCATTATAGAAGACGACAGGGATATCGCACAGCTCGTGGAGCTGCACCTGAAGGACCTCGGGTGCGTGTGCGAGATCGCCCGTGACGGCGAAGCCGGGCTTGCCCGGGCGCTCGGGGGGAGCCACGATCTTATCATACTCGACCTGATGCTCCCCGGGCTCGACGGGACGGAGATCTGCAGGGAGATCAGGTCCGAGAAAAACTACACGCCCATACTGATGCTGACGGCGCGCTCGGAGGAGGTGGACCGGGTGCTCGGGCTCGAGATCGGTGCCGACGACTACCTGACAAAGCCGTTCAGCATCCGGGAGTTCATCGCGCGGGTCAAGGCACTCTTCCGCCGCGTGGAGAAGCTGAAGGAGGAAGCTTCCCGGAACGAGGAGACCGGCGAGATCATACGTGCCGGGCTTGCGATCGACAGGGTGAACAGGAAGGTATCGATACGGGGGAAGAAAGTGGAGCTGACACCCAAGGAGTACGAGCTCCTCCTGCTGTTTGCCGCCCATCCCGGGCGGACGTACACGCGCGAACAGCTGTTGAACGCCGTCTGGGGTCCCCAGTTCCAGGGGTACGATCATACCGTCAATTCGCATATCAACAGGCTGCGCGCGAAAATCGAGATGGACGTCGCGCATCCCCAATACATACTCACGGCCTGGGGTGTGGGATACCGTTTTGCGGAAGGAGACGAACTCCCTGACGACTGATAACACACGCGCCGGGACACCCCCGGCCCGGCGGTTTGCCAGTCTCTACTGGCGGCTCTCGGCCACGCTGCTGCTGATACTGGCGGTGCTCGCCGTCGTCTATGTCTACGTCACGGCGTTCACCGCCGACATGTATTTCCAGGAGTCGACACAGCGCCTGAATGCCATGGTGGCGCCCTACATCGCGCGGGAGATCCATCCCTTTGTCGACGGGAAGATCGACCGGGGAGCGCTCAAGCGTATGTTTGATGCCGCGATGATACTCAACCCCAGCGTCGAGGTCTATCTCCTTGATTCGCTCGGGAACGTCCTGGCCTATTCCGCACCGGACAGCGCCATCCGACGGCGCTCCGTCGACCTCGCCCCGGTGGAAACATTCCTCAGGGAGGGCGGGAAGACGTTCGTCATGGGGGACAACCCGCGAAGCGTGAACGGGAAGAAGGCATTCTCCGCTGCCGCCATCGGCGATGACCGCTCACCCCGCGGCTACCTCTACGTCATCCTGGGAGGCGAGGAATACGATTCGGCCATGAAGGTCCTCCTCGGCAGCTACATACTCCGGCTGGGCCTCAGGGGGATCATACTGACGCTCATCGGCGCCGCTCTCATCGGTCTGATCGCGTTCCGGCTTCTCACGCGGAGCCTGGAGAAGACCATCACCACGGTACGGCATTTTCAGAACGGGGATCTTGCCGCGCGCGTGCCGCCGGGATCCGGCCTCGAGGTACGCGAGCTCGGCGAGGCGTTCAACGAGATGGCGGACAAGATCGTGCGCCATATCGAGGAGATCAAGACGATGGACAACCTGAGGAGGGACCTCGTCGCGAACGTCTCCCACGATCTCCGGACGCCGCTTGTCTCCATTCACGGTTACGTGGAGACGATCCTCATGAAAGACAGGACACTCTCCCCGGAGGACCGCGAGAAGTACCTGAGAACGGTGCTCCAGGGGACGGAACGGCTGAAGAAGCTCGTCGAGGAGCTCTTCGAACTCTCGAAACTGGAAGCGAAACAGACAACGCCGCAACCCGAGGAATTCTCGCTTGCCGAGCTTGTCCAGGACGTCGTCCGGGAGCATCAGCTCATGGCCGATGAGCACGGGGTGACGCTGAAAGCCGAGTTCCCGCACGACCTCCCGTTTGTCCGGGCGGATATCGCGCTTATGGAGAGGGTCTTCCAGAACCTCGTCGACAATGCGATCCGCTTCACCCCCCCGGGGGGTACCGTGACCGTGAGGCTTGCCCGGGAAGGGCCGGGGGTGGGGGTGAACGTCGCCGATACCGGGGCGGGCATTCCCGCCGAGGATGTTCCATACATTTTTGAAAGGTACCGGAGGGGGGCGCAGACTGCGGGGGATGAGAATTCAGGCGCGGGGCTGGGACTCGCGATCGTCAAGAAGATACTCGACCTTCACGGGGTATCGATCGCGGTTTCGAGCAGCGCAGGGGAAGGAACGGCATTCTCGTTCCGTTTGCCGGCGGAAGGGTCTCCGGGGCGATAGACTATTTCGGGGATTCTCCCTGCATCGACTCGAATTCCGCAAGCAGATCCCTCCCGACGATCTCTCGAAACGTCGGGAGCCAGTTTTTCAGGTATTCCCGGTCAATTTGTTTCTGGTGTGCGATGATCCCCCGGACGTCTTCAAGATCCCTCGGTCGGCCGGCCACCAGCTTGTGAACGATAAGATCTTCAGCCGTTGCAAAGCGGACGACGAAGCCGAGGACAGGAACGGAAATGGCACGAGCTATTGCCTGCGCCTCGTACGGGGTGAAGGAGAAGATCAAGTCAACCCGAACTGAAGCCGACTCATCCAGGAGCGGCAGGACGTTTGTCTTCCGCACAAATCCTTCCACGTCCCGTGCTGACGGGATCAACCCGATGGTTTTTCCCATCGCCAGGACCCGCGGATACTCGTCTGCATCGACACCAAGCGTAATATCGATATCCCGGGTGAGGCGCGGTTCGCCGTGAAGCAAGACGGCCTGACCTCCGATCACCATGTAAGGAATGCCCGCGCCATCAAGCGCGCCGGCGATCTTAGCGAGAAGGGCGTGAAACATTTGCATTCAGCATTGCGGCGAGGTGGACAACGTGGTCAATCCCATCGAGGATATCGTGGTTCCCGAAATGCCCGAATGACCGGGCTTCCTCGAAGAGCGCATCCTGGATTTCGAACTTCTGTTCGAGTGAGAGATGCTGTGCCGAAAGCCAGGCTTTCTTTTCACGATCGAAAAAAGCGGCGTCTTTGATCATATTAGCAAAGTACCGAGAAAAACATCCGATATCAACAATTGGTTCGCGCCAGTTTGCTTCGCTTCGCTCGCAATGACACGCTTCGCTCACAACGACAGTCATTTGGGAATTACGTCGAAGAGCTGCTCACTGTCGCTGTCCCCGCCGGTCGAAAACCTCACGATGC